>DATGVV010000539.1:0-1508 GCA_035299885.1 Chloroflexota bacterium
TCAGTAGATCGCCGGCCACGGTGGAGCAATCCTAAACTAAGCGGCTCACCGCCTCGGCCACGGCCGCCCATTCCGGCAGGGTGAGCGTCTCAGCGCGGCGCACCGGATCGACGCCGGCCGCGCGCAGCGCTTCCGTGACGGAGGCCGGATCGAGGCTGGCTTTGGTGTGCGCGCCCGCGGGCTTGAAGTTCCGCTGCAGGGCGTTGTGCACCTGCTTGCGGCGCTCGGAAAAGCCTGCCCGGGCGACGGCGAAGAAGCGCTCGCGGTCGGGCAGCGGCACCGCCGGCTGCGGATAGACGTCGATGCGCAGTACGGCGGAGTCGACTTTCGGGCGCGGCCTGAAGGCGCTCGCCGGCACCTCTCGGACGATTTCCGGCCGGCCGTACAGCTGCACGCTGACCGACAGCAGGCTCATATCGCCTGGCGCGGCCACGATTCGCTCGGCCAGCTCCTTCTGCAGCATCAGCACGACCAGCTCGGGCTGGGGGTTCGCCTCCAGCAGGTGCCGCAGGATGGGAGAGCTGATGTAGTAGGGGATGTTCCCGGCCACTTTGTACGACCCACGCTCGAACACGCGTCCGGGATCGACCTTCAGGATGTCCGCCTGAATGATCTCGATCGGCAGCCGCCGCAGCTCAGGAATCAGATCAGCATCGAGCTCCACAGCGACGACCTTGGCTCCGGCCTCAACCAGCGCCTCCGTCAGCACACCCCGACCGGGGCCGATCTCCAGGATCTGATCGCCAGGCCGGGCGTCTAAGGCGGCCACGGTTTCCCGGACCACTTGCAGATCCGCCAGGAAGTGCTGGCCAAGCGACTTCTTGGCCCAAACGCGCCCGGCCACGCTCGTTATGATGCCAGGCGTGGCCAACCAGCTCGCCGAGCAGATCCTGGAGGACTGCCGGGGCGCAGTGGGCGAGGTCCGCTTCGGCTTTGGCTCCAAGCGCCAGGTGTGGGCTTTCGAAGATCGGCACCGGATCGACGTCGCCGGCCTAGCCGACCGGCTAGCGAAGGGAAGTCCGGCGGCCTTCCTGCACTTTGCCGTCGCCTTCCACGACGAGTTCGCCGCCGTGAGTAACGCCTGGCGGCTGCGAGATCGCATTCAGGAGCTAGTGGCTGATGTGTGCCGAGGCGGCGCGGTGGACATCCTCGAGCATGCCGAGGCGCTGGTCGACCGCCAGCTGGTGGTTCGGCACTGGCTTCTGGCCGCGTTCGTGGCGGGCCCGCCGCTCATCGTCTTCCGTGCGCTGGAGGACGCGTTGACCCGCGCCTACCAGCCCCAGGATCACTGGGCCTTGATGTCTCGCCTGCGTGCGTTGGCTGAAGAACATGGTTGGGCGTTCAGCGCGGACACAAACCGTTTGTTGATCAACCTGGCCCAGTTCAGCCCTCGATCGGAGGATCGGCTGGCAGCACTCGATCTGCTGGCTCGCTTCGGCGGCCCGGCGGCCACTCGCTGCCTGGCGCGCGCCGCCAAAGGTGACGCCGATCCCGCCGTGCGCGCGCAT
>DATGVV010000540.1:0-1895 GCA_035299885.1 Chloroflexota bacterium
CTATGGCTGCGTCACGAGCCACACCGCGGAGCTCCCCGAAGGTACGCCGTGGCAAAATGTGCCGCCAGCATCCACACGCTGAGCAACCCCGCAAGAAGTCGTTGCCCCACAAGCCGTCAGCTCTGCGCGGGCGGGCGGCGAACCTGGTGTGTGTTTGATACGGGACAGCCTGCCGAGACAGCTACCCGAACCTGGAGCCAAGCGGATGATCCTGGTGGGTGCTAGGGAGAACTTGTTGCGGCGAGCAGGCGACTCGTGGACGGTCGCGCGGCGGACAGTACTGCTGAATCAAACTGTGCTAGCGGCCGACAACCTGAGCATGTTCTTGTGGAAGGAGGAGCAGAAACCATGCTGACTGGGAAAGATCTCAAAGGCGTATGCGTCATGCCGCCAACGCCCTGCAAGCCCGGGGCGGAGGGCTGGGACGCCACCGATTCAGTGGACCTGGACGAAGCCGCGCGGATGGCGGAAAAGCTCATCCAGGGCGGCGTGGCATGCATTGCCGCGTGCGGCACCACCGGCGAATGCGCCGCGCTGCTGTGGGATGAGAAGCTGGCCTACATCGACACGTTAGTGCAGGTGAACCGCGGCCGGGTGCTCATCTTCGCTGGGGCGACGGCCCTGGGCACCAAAGAGAGCGTCCGTCAGATGCGGGGCCTCAAGGACGTGGGTGCCGACGGCGCATTTCTGGGGCTGCCGCTGTGGCAGACGCCGACGCTGGAGAATTCGGTCCAATTCTTTGCCGACCTGGCGGAGGCCGTGCCGGACATGCCGATCATGATCTACGCCAACTCCATGTTCTTCAAGTCCACTTTTCCCACGGCTTTCTGGGAGGGCGTGGGCAAGAAGGCGCCCACGGTCATCACCAATAAGGTCGCCTATGGTATCGACCACCTGCTGGACGACATCCGTGTTGCCGGCCACCAGGTGAACTTCATGCCCGGCCAGAACACCACCTATCCCGCCTGGAAAGCCGCCCGGGAAGCCGGCACCCCGATCAGCGCCTGCTGGTCGACCTCAGCGGCCATGGGACCTGAGCCTATCGTCGCGCTGATGGATGCCATGCTGCGCGACGACGTGGCTAAAGTGGAGCAGATCTGGGTGGATTTGCAGTCCGTGCCGCCGATGATCCCGCACGGTGAGTTCTCGCATTTCCCCGAGTACAACGCGCAGGTTGAGAAGGCGCGCTTCAGAGCCTCCGGTTTTGTGAACTGCGGTCCCTCCCGGGCGCCCTACCGCGACCTGCCGGAGCACTGGGCCAAGCAGGCCGAGGCGCACGGCAAAGGTTGGGCAGAACTGCGCAAGCGATACCTCCCGGCAGCTGTAGCCTGACGCTATGGCCGAGGGTGAGCAGCGGCAGACAATGGATTTGCCGGAGACTGGCGTGTTCGACCCACACGCTTTCCGGCATTTTTCCAAGGAGGGCGCGACCGTCGTCCGCCTACATGCCGATGAGGACCTTTCGCTGGTGACCTGGAACCTCGAGGAGGGCCAGGAGAACCAGCTTCACCGGCATGGCGACAACGCCCACACTATCCTGATCCTGGAGGGCAGTGGAGAGTACCTTCGGGGCGAGGGCCAGCCCGGCTTGCCGGTGCGCACGGGTGAGTGCATTGTGGTGCCGCGCGGTCAGCCGCATGGAATCCGCAACACCGGCAAGGGCCGCCTATCCTACCTGGCCGTCACCAACCAGGGAGCGCATGGCTACGTGAAGGAGCGGCTGGCGGGAGGTGGGGAATGAACAGCACGCCGGCCCGTAGCAAGCCATAAGACGGTCAGTAGCCCGGCAAGCGTAAGGCAGGGCGCAACGAGCTCGGCGGCCGTAAAGCCGCCGATGTCCAGCGAGAACCCAACGGCGGCCGGGGCGAGTAGCACGCCAACGTCGGCCACCAGGC
>DATGVV010000541.1:0-5153 GCA_035299885.1 Chloroflexota bacterium
CAAGCCACCGCAGTGGCAGCCGTGGGTGTGGGCGTGCAGCGGCTGCGCGGTCCTGAGACAGTGGTCGAAGACCTTGCTCGCGCCGCCAACCGTGCCCTGGCAGACCAGCGGCCGGTCATGCTGTCCATTCCAGCCGATCTCCAGGAGCGCACCTGCAATCTGGAAGCGCTCGCAAGCGTGCGGCGTCAAGGGCGAACCCGACCAATCCTGCCAGATCCGGCGGTCATCTCAGAGCTGGCCGACCTGGTCGAAAGGTCCAAACGGCCATTGATCATTGGTGGACGCGGGGCGGTCCGCTCCGAAGCGCGCGATCAGCTGATCGCCCTGGGCGATCGCATCGGCGCGCTGCTGTCGAACTCGGGTCAGGCCAAAGCCTTCTTCGTGGGGCATCCGTTCAACATCGGCGTGACCGGCCGGCTTGCTTCGCCGCTGGCCGCGCGCCTGGTCGGGCAGGCGGACCTGGTGCTGGCCTTCGGGGCTCGTCTCACCTTCTGGGGCACCAGGTCTCCCTTACCTGGCCGAACACGGGAACGCATCTTTTCTGACGACGCCCAGATCGTCCAGTGCGACACGAACCCGGCCGCCCTGGGCTCGCTGACGTCGATCCGGCTGGGAGTGCTGGGCGACGCCGCCGCGACGGCCGAGGCGCTGCTGGGCGAGCTCGCCCGGCGGGGGTTCGGCTCGAACGGTTTCAGATCGACCGCGTTGCAGGACGAGATCGCGTCCTTCCGGCTGCCCGACAAGCTGGATAGCCCGATGGCTGATGGCTGCGCCGACCCGGTCGCGCTGTTCTGTCAGCTGGACGCGTGGTTACCACGAGAGCGGACTGTGGCGGTCGACAGCGGCCGCTTCCTGGAATTCCCAGCCAGGTACCTCACTGTGCCCGAACCGTCGGCCTGGGTGTTCACCCAGGACTTCATGTCGCTCGGCCTTGGGCTGGGAAGCGCTGTCGGCGCGGCGATAGCTCGACCCGATCGGCTGACCGTAGCTGTCATCGGCGATGGCGGACTGATGATGAGTCTCGGCGAGCTCGATACGCTGGTTCGTTACAAGCTGCCGATCTTGGTACTGGTCGTCAACGATCACGCCTACGGGCCAGAAGTCGAGATGCTGCAGCTTCACGACATGCCCATCGACCATGCCATGTTCGATGACGTCGATTTCGCGGCCATCGCCCGGGATGTCGGCGCTCGGGGCTTCACTGTCCGAAGCCAGGGCGACCTGGACCAGCTGCGGCCCTGGCTCGAGACGCCCGACGGACCGCTGGTCGTCGATTGCAAGATCGATCCGCTGTTCAAGTCCGAGGGCCGGCTGGGGGCCTAAGTCTCAGCTCTGTTGCGTGCCTCGACCGGATATATCATGGGGCCACTTAACGAGGAGGTAACGCATGCACCGCTCGTTCGCTTACTTGGCCGCCGGCGTCGTTGCCCTGGCCGCAACGGCTTGTGGCGGCGCCGCACCCACCCCTAGCCCCTCACAGAAAGCGCCGCCGGCGAGCGCTGCTGCGAGCGCAGCGCCCAGCGCCAGTGCGCCAGCCAGCCCAAGCGCACCACCCGCCAGCGCCGCGGCCAAGCCGGCGAGTGCCAAGCCGGCCGCCTCGGGGCCCATCAAGGTGGGTCTCATGGAGTCGCTTACCGGGGCCTTCGCGCAGCTCTCCAAGGACAACCAGGATGGCTTCAACCTCTATTTGGAGTCCATCAACAGCACCGCTGCCGGCCGCAAGATCGAAATCGTCAACGCGGACGACTCGGCCAAGTCCGACGTTGGTCTCACCAAGGCCAAGCAGCTCGTTGAAAGCGACAAGGTGCAGCTGATCATGGGCGTGCAGTTCTCGGTGGTGTGCCAGGCGCTTGCGCAGTACGCCAAGGAGGCGCAGGTCCCGGTCGTGATCACCGGCAACTGCCCGAATCAGACGCTGTTCACCGATCCCAAGCTCAAGAGCCCGTACCTCATGCGCTTCACCTGGTTCGGCAGCGAGACGGAGGACGTCGTAGCCGATTACGCCTACAAAACCGGTTTCCGCAAAGCGATCATCATGGGCAACGAGTCGGTCGGCGGGCTGGAGCTAGCCGATTCCTTCGCCAGCGCCTTCGTCAAGCGCGGCGGCGCCATCGTGCAAGAGTTCTACCCGGCCGTGGGCACGCCGGATTTCGGGCCGTTCCTGGCTCAGCTCAATCAGCAAGCGGACATGATCATCACCTTGCAGATCGGCGTCGACGCGCTGAGGTTTGGCCAGCAGTTCGCCGGATATACCGGCCCGAAGAAGCCGCAGATGATGAGCCAGACGGGCGGTACGACCAGCGCCTTCAACGTGGCTCAGCTCAAGGACCAGGCTGTTGGCTTAATCGGGGTCGACAGCTACTGTGAGTGCTTGGATACCCCGCTGAGCCAGAGCTTTCTGAAAGCCTGGCGCGCCAAATACCCCGGCCGCCTGGTATCGGGCGACGTGGTCCATGGCTACGCCGGGGCGCAGATTCTGGAGGCTGCCATCAAGAAGGTCAACGGCAATGTCGAAGACAAGCAGGCATTCCTGAATGCGCTATACGCCACCAACCTGGACACGGTCAAAGGGCCGATCAAGCTGGACCAAGACCATGACGTTATCCAGAACCAATACGTGTTCAAGGTCGTAAAGCAGGGTGATAGCTATGGCTATCAGCTGCTGGAGACCTACAAGGAGCTGGCGGCCACCTGGGACCGCACGCCGCAGGAACTGGTCAATCTGCCCTTTGGCAAGCTCCGGGGGAAATGGGTGGGCATGACCAAGGACAAGCTGGAGCTGCTGATCGCGAACCCACAGTCCGCGTAGACCTAGAACGCTATGAAATCCTTCGCCGGAACGAGCCTCGTGATAACGCTCAGCGTGTTTCTTGTGAGCTGCGGTTCATCGCCACCCACCGCCGCGCCTGCTTCGGGTCCGGCAAGCAGCGCCGCGGCAGCATCGAAGCCGGTCGCGTCGACCGCCGCCAAAGCCAGCCTGGCTCAAGGGAGCGCGAGCAGTTCGGCGCCAGCATCCGGCGCTGCTGCGCTGGCGAGCTCGGCCGCTGCCACTGCAAGTGGGCAAGGCGCGGTGATGGCGGTCCCATTCGCCGACAACCAAGTGGTGAGCACGGCGCCCGTCTGCATCGCCCTGGATCGGGGGTATTTCAACGCCGAGGGACTCGACGTCCAGCTCATCTCGTTGAATGCTATTCCGCAGGTTATCCAAGCCGTCGCGAGCAGCCAGGTGGCCTTCGCTACTGCCAACCCGGACCCTGCGTTGTTCAACGCGCTCAACCGCGGGCTCGATATCAGACTGCTGGCTTCGCTCGTCACCAATAAGCCCGGCGACAAGATAGCGGCCTTCCTGGTTCGGAAAGACGTGATTGATAGCGGTCGTTACAAGTCGCTCACGGATATCAAAGGCATGAAAGTCGCGGCTCAGGCCATTCAGGGCCAGTTCTACATCGACCGCATGCTGGAGCCAACTGGGCTCAGCATCGCCGACCTGGACATTCAGAACGTTGCGCTGCCGGACCTCATCACCGCGTTTGCCAATAAGAGCATCGACGCTGCCTGGGGCACCGAGCCGTTCAATACGACGATCGAAGCCAAGGGCCTGGCCAACGCCGTGGCGGTCACCGGCGATCTGTACCCAAGCGCCGTCGGCGTCGTGCTGGCGTTGAGTCCCGGCTTTGCCAAGAGCCAGCCAGAAGCGTCGCAACGTTTCGTCTACGCCTTCTTGAAGGGCCTGCGGGATTACTATCACGCGTTCATCGCCAAGGACGCCAGCGCGGCCGACAAGCAGGCCGTCATTCAGGCGCTCATTCAGCACACGCCGGTCAAGGATCCGAACCTGTACAGCGTCATCGGCCTACCGAGCGTCGATCCGAACGGAGCGCTGGACCTGTCCTCGTGGGATGCGTTTCAGGACTACTTCATGGAGCGTGGACTGCAGCAAACGAAGGCCGATCTCAAGAAATATCAGGACCCCTCGTACATCGCCGGAGCCGTGACCCGGCTCGGCAAGACATAGGCCGATTGATATTTGCCAGCGCTCACGACTTCGGAAGCGTGATTACGTCCGGCTCCTCGGTCCGGCCATTGCCGGCGGCCTGCTCGCCGTTCCAGGCTTCGGAGTCGCTGGCGCCTACTGCGTCATGGCCCTGATGTACGCGCTGGTGGTCACCTCCCTCATCGGCCTGCCTGACGATTCCCGATTGAATCGCCCGGCCGAGGCGCGCCCACCAGGCCGGACGGAGCTTATGGAGGGCCTGCGCTACGTGGCCTCGGACAGCGTTGTACGGGCGCTGCTGGGGCTGGCCGTCGTGATCCTGTTCTTTGGGCAGCCCTTTCAGCAGATCATGCCCGTCTTCTCCGAGCGAATATTCCACGTCGGTCCGGGTGGCCTGGGCGCGCTCATGATGTGCTTTGGCTTAGGCGCAATCAGCGGCGCGGTAGCTGTCGCCTCGCTGTCGCAATCCTCGCAGCCGGCGCTGCTGCAGCTGATCTTCGGAACCGCCTTTGGCCTGGGCTTGGCCGGTTTCGCCTTTGCGCCGGTATTTCCGATCGCACTGGCGGCGCTGGTGTTCGTCGGCTTCAACCTGGCGGCTTACAACGCCCTGAACAACACCATGATCATGGGCAACACCGAACCGCGCTTCTACGGGCGCGTGATGAGCATCTATCAGATCACGTTCGCGGTCTCACCATTTGGAGCTCTCCCTCTGGCCTGGGGAGTCGAGCACGTCGGAGCGTCGCTGAGCATCGCCAGCGCCGGCCTCATCGTGGCCGCGACGGTTACCGTGGTGGGCGTTTTTTACGCGCCTTATCGCCACATCCGATAGCTGCCGTACGGCAGAATATATTCACCATGAAAGCGGCTCAGATTCGGCAGCAGCTCAAGCATCCCATTCTCGACGCGGACGGACACTGGCTGGAGCCGCAGCCGATCCTGCTCGAATTTCTGCGCGACGTGGCGGGTCCCACCGTGACGGACGAATACCTGAAGCTGCGGCGCCTGGAGAGCTGGGCCACGGCGAGCCCCGAGGCGCGCATGGGCAAGCGCCTCCGACGCAATCAGCCCTGGTACGGCAACGCGGCCAGCATGCCCAGCGACACCCTGACGCGCGCCACGTGCATGCTGCCGGCGCTCACGCGCGAGCGGATGGAGG
>DATGVV010000542.1:0-10381 GCA_035299885.1 Chloroflexota bacterium
ACCGGCTCGAGAAGATCGTCGACACCGAGCGATCGGCGATTGACGATCGACTGAATCCTCCCTCGCCCGCCGCAGCGGGAGAGGGTCGGGGTGAGGGAACCCCTGGCGACGCCAGCGACCACCCTCACCCTAGCCCTCTCCCGCCAGCGGGAGAGGGGACTCTCCGTCCAGCGCGAGTGGGAGGTCCGTTAGGATGGCTCCGGCCACGTGGGTCTTGGGGCCGAATTCCGGCGTCACCAGGCGACCGTCGCTGGTCAGCGTGCCCATGCCGGCGTTGGCGGCCAGCTGTTCGCTGTTGACCTCCAGCTTGGTCGTGCCCTGGTACCCCAGCTCGCGGATCCAGGCGCTGAGGATGAAGGTCACGTACAGGCCGCGCTGGACGGGCAGCTGGCCGCCGATGCCGGGCGACGTGCGAGGGTCGTACGCGGCGCGAAAGGCACACAGGACCGCGAATGGGTAGTCCTGGCGGTCGGTGCTGGCGATGCCTACCAGGTCGGCGCCCAGGAAACGGCCCAGCTCCTTGGTGTGCCTGGCCATGACCTGCGGTGTGTGGATGTCGTCCTTGACCGGCTTGATGGCGCCCTCGGGCGCATTGCGCAGGGTGGTGCCGAGCCAGTTGAGCTCGTCACTGGGCGGCGTACTGATGAAGAAATCCCAGTAGGGATCTTCCTCTTCGTTCTTCGTACGCCAGGGAAGCTTCAAGCGCGCTTAACGAAGCGGTTGGTGTTCTCTTTGAGCGGATAGTAGTAGCCGATGTTGCCGGCGGCGGCTTTGCCCGCATCGCCGTGGTCTGCAGTGCAGCCGGCGACTGTGCAGGCCTTCTCGCCAGGCTTGATGCCGCTGTCGTAGCCCAGCCAGCGCACGCGCCGCTGCGGCACCACGCCCCAGAACTTGTCGTCAAGCGCCTTGAGGCCGCGGACCAGCAGCGGTCGCAGGGGGATAGGGCAGTGGCTCAGCGAGGCGACCCCCAGGTCGCGCCACCAGGTGGTCGGCTTGGTATAGGGGCAAACGGCCACGCAGGTGAGGCAGCTGCCCCAGTACTCGTGTACGTACGGCCGCAGCTTGTAGCAGGTGAGCCACTTGATCTTGTACTTCTCGACGCCGTTGTAGACCTCTTTGCCCTCGAACGAGATGCTGTTCGTCGGGCAGGTAACGGCGCACTTGCGGCAGACCTTGCAGAAGTCCTCGACGCCGATGTCGATCGGCTCGCCAGGCACCAGCGGCAGGTCGGTCATGATGGCGTCCTGCAGGTGGATGCGGGCGCCGTACTTCTTGGTGATGATCATGCCGTTGCGGCCCAGCTCGCCCACGCCGGAGGCCAGCGCCACCGCCTGCGGATTTGCCGCGCCGCGGATGACCGTGTAGCCCAGCTCCTGGATGTAGCCGACCATGCTGGCGATGACGGCATGGATCTGCTGGGTGGAGAGGTGGTAGGCGGCGTCGCCAACGTGGTGCCGGTGCGCCTGGCTCATCTCGTAGTCCCAGGCCACCGGGAAGACCATCAGATAGGGGAACTTGCTGCACAGGTCTTCGGGGGTTTCCTGCTGGTGCGAGTCGCCCACATCGAGGTTCTCCACGTAGCGGCGATCACCCTGGTAGAGGAAGGACGGATGCGCGGCGGCGATGCCGACGATGTCGGCGCCGAAGTCGTGGGCCACCCGCTTGATGTGCCGGGTCATAGCTGCCGGATCGTCCACCGGCACCCGCCGGCGATTGGTCTTGCCCTTGGGTGAGCGGCCCACGACGGCGTTGAAGACGTTGCGCTTGTCGGCCGTGTGGTTGTGGGACGAGACCCGCTGAATGGGGTCGTTGCTGACGGTGTTGTTGTACCAGTTGAACAGGGCGCGCCCCAGCTCGCCGCGCGAGTTCTTGGGATGGGGCATCTGGTTGGTGTCGACGTTCTGGACCGGGCCAACGATGCGCACCGTCCGGCCCAAGTAGGGGGTTGGGAAGGAGCTCTGGGGCAGCGTGGCCTCGGGCGCGCTTTCGGGGCTGGCCTGCGTATCGGTTTCGGGGTCGATTGTGACGGCCATTTGCTGCTTCCTTCCTACCAGTCGATGCTAAATGCTACCTCACGCTCCCCAGATCTGCTTAATGAAGCCGCCGTCTTCCAGCTCCTTGACCAGGCTGGTGTCCATCATCTGCTCCGGAGTGAGGCCTTTGGCCTTTGGGTTCTGGCTGGCCAGGTCTTCGATGACCGCGGCGAAGCCCTCCTTGCTGGGATAGGGCGCTTTGGGCCAGATCGGCAAGTAGGCTTCGTAGCCAACGTCGATGAAGCGCTGATCCCCCTCCTTGAGGTATTTCTTGATGACGTCTTTGACGAACGGCGGGTCCTTCTGCCAGCGGGCGAAGCTCTCGATGCTGGCCTTGATCATGTTCAGGATGGCCGGCCGCTTAGCGGCGAGCACTTTGCGGCTGACGACCAGCCCGTTCTGCTGCGAGGCGATGTTGAGCGCAGCTGCGTCCAATACCAGGTGAGCGCCGGCTCGTTCGGCCAGCACGTCGTTCGGCGGCGACACAGCGATGGCCTGCGCATCGCCACGCTGCAGCAGCCCCACTTGCCCGGCCACGGTATTGCCGTTGACGAAGGTCACGTCGCTTTCCTTCCAGCCCTGGCGGGCCATGAGCGTCTTCCATATGACGTAATCGGTCTGGCCGACTTTGGTGATGGCGATCGATTTGCCCTTGAGATCGTCCAGGCTCTTGATGCTCGGCGTGCCCATGACCCGCAGGACACTGCGGTTCACGAAGCCCGCCGCCATCACCAGGTCTGCGCCGCCGGCCACCGCGCCCACCACCGCCGAGCCGCCCAGGGTGATGGTGTCCATCTCGCCAGACAGCAGCGCCGGCACGCCCACCCCGCTGCCGTCGACGTACTGCAGGTCGACATTGAGGCCGTACTTCTCGAAGTAGCCGGCCTCCTTGGCCACCGGCCAGGTCATCTGGTTGGCCGTCACCTGGCCCCAGGCGGCGCGAATCGGCGACTTTTCCGCACTGACGGCGGGTGACGGCGCTAGGCTCGCCGCAGGCTTTGGAGGCGAGGTCGAGCTGCTGGCGGGAGCCGGCGCGGCGCCGCCACAGCCAGCGAGGGCGAGCAGTCCGAATCCGAGACCAGCCCGAAGGAACGAGCGCCGTGTAACGTCTGCCATGAAGGTCTCCTTCATTCCATGCTCTCGCCGTGCTCGCGATACCAGCGCTCGGCGGCGGGGTGCAGCGGCACGTCCAGAGGGGTGCTGTCGGTGTCCTGGCCAAGGTGGGCCAGGCCCTGATAGGTACCTTCCTCCCAGGGCATGTCGGCCTCACGCTCGGCCAGGGCGTCCAAAAGCCGCGCGGCATCCTCATCCGGCAGCGATGCACGGGTGTACAGCGCCCAGCCGCTGAAGTCGATGCCGACTGCGTCTTGGGCTAGGGCCGGGAAGCGGCTGGCGGGCAGGGTTGCCCGGCGCCAGCCGATCACCTCCAGGCGATCGATTGCTGCCTGGCCCAGGTCCAGCGGCCGCAGACTGCAGTCGAGCGCCTCCCCGAACCAGCTGGTCACGCCCTCATCGAAGATGGCATCGATCTCGCCGCTGCGCATGGCCTCCAGCCGTGCCTCGTCGCGCGGCCGCTTGGCATAGCTGATGTGGCCGCCCCAGGCCTCGACGTCAGCCAGCCCGAAGCCGTGGGCTGCGAGCGCTTCATCCAGGAGCAGCCGGGTGCCGTGCGTGGGATCCTCCCGGACCGACACTTTGAGGGGAAAACGCCGGTCCTTCAGCTCCTGCAATGTGCTGAGACCGGTACGCGCGTGCACGGCGCACACGAAGCGATCCCATGAAGGATAGGTAGCCAGGGTGCGCACCGGCAGCGGCTCGGCGAACAGGCCCACGCCGCGGTAGGCCTGAGACAGGAGTGCAGACGGGTTTACGAAGGCCGCGTCGAGGTCGCCTCGGGCCACGGCATGAGCCAGGCCGATGAGGCCGGTTGCGACACGTAGACGAGGCTCGAAAGCGGTGCCCGTGCCGTCGCCCAGGACGACGCACAGATCGCGCGCACCTGGCCACCGCGAGTCCATGAGCGCCAGCCCGATATGCGCGAGCATGACCGCTCGCGCCTGGTTGCCCGCGACTTCTCGATGTTCTGGCACAGGGACAGCCATGATACAGTGTCATCCCTCGACGACCCGACCTCATTTAGGAGCGTGACGGATGCGACTGGTCAAGCGGCTCGGCATTCTCCCGGCAGTCCTGTTTCTGGCGTCTGCTTGCGGCGGTGGAGCTCCGCCGCCGGCCAGCTCTCCACCGGCGGCCAGTGCGGCCAAGCCCGCCGCGAGCGCGTCCGCAAAGCCGGCCGCCAGCGCGCCAGCCCAGGCGGCGGCCAGCGGCGCGGCCGCGGTGCGCAAGGAGGGGCCAAGCTTCACCTTCAAGTTCGCCTCGCCTTCACCCGAAACAGACCTGAGCGGCGACGGCTATAAGTACTGGGCCAAGCTGGTCGACGAACGGACCGGCGGGCGCATCAAGTTCCAGTTCTTTTGGGCCGGCTCGCTGCTGACCGCCACCACGATGTTCCAGGGCGTGCGCGATGGCCAGGCCGACTTTGCCGCGCCGGCTACCTCGTATGTCTCGGGCGCGGTGCCCGACGTGGCCTCGCTGGAAGTGCCGTTCAGTTATCCAACGGACCCTGAGCCGTTCCTGGCCTTCCACCGTGAGCTGCAGCCGGTGCTGGACGACATCTACTCCAAGCAGTACGGGCAGAAGGTCATATGGTCGTCGCCCGCGACCACCCCCGATCCGGTCAGCTGCAAGAACAAGTTCCTGGATTCGTCGCAGGCCTGGCAGGGCGCCCTGGTGCGAACCGCCGGCAAGTGGCAAGGGGCAACCCTCCAGGCGTGGGGAGCCAAGCCCGTGACCATCGACCTGAGCGAGGCCTACGCCGCCGTCCAGCGTGGAACGGCCGACTGCCTGCTGCTGGTGTACAACCTGCTCGACTCATTCAAGATGTATGAGGTCGCCAAGAACCTCACCCGCATCGACCATTCGATCAATTTCGTGACGGTCAACGCCAATGACGCTGCGTGGAACAAGATCCCGGCTGAGGATCAGAAGATCCTGGCTGCTGCCGGCGAAGAGGCGCAGCAGTTCATCATGGACAAGCGGGCAGCCCTGGTGCCGCAGACCATCGAAAAGTTCAAACAGCAGGGCATGAAGGTCTGCACGCCGTCGCAGCAAGAGCTCGCCCGGCTGCGTGCGGCCACGGACCCGGTGCTGGCCGAGATCGCCAAGATCCAGACCGACAAGGGCCGCCAGGTGCAGGACATCTCGAAAAAGTACAGGGAAAAGGTCACCAAGTGGGGCCCTGTCGAAGGAGACATGACGCCGTGCCCAGGCGCGTAGGTCCTTTTGTCATGCCGAGTGCAGCGAGGCATCCGGAACCTCGGGCGCGGATTCCTCGCGTGGCTCGGAATGACAAAAACAGGCTGCTGCTGCCGCTTTTGCTCGCCCTGCTGCTGGGTGCCTGCGGCTCCGCGGCGCCGGCGTCAACTCCTGCGCCGGCCAGCGCGGCTAAGCCCGCGGCCAGTCCTTTGGTGTCCGCTGGCGCCTCGGCCGCCGCGGCTGCCGCGGTGCGCAAGGAGGGCCCCAGCCTGAGCTTCAAGTTCGCGTCCTCGGCGCCTGAGACCGACCTCAGCGCCGTGGGTTACAAGGAATGGGCCAAGCAGGTTGACGAACGCACTGCAGGGCGGATCAAGTTTCAGTTCTTCTGGGCTGGTTCGCTGCTCACGTCGCAGCGCATGTTCGACGGGCTGCGCGATGGCCTGGCCGATTTCGGTGGCGTCGCTGCAGCTTCGATGTCCGGCCAGGTAGGCGACGTGGCCCCTTTTGAAGTGCCCTTCGCTTACCCGCTGGATGCCGATCTCCTGCCGAAGTTCTATGCCGAAATAACTCCTGTCCTGGGCGACGTGTTCAAGGCTCATGGGGCACAGGCGGTGTGGATCTCGCCGTCCGCGGTGGGCGATCCGGTGAGCTGCAAGAGCAAGTTCCTCGATTCGGCCAAAGCCTGGCAGGGGGCGCTGGTGCGGACGGCCGGGAAATGGCAGGCGCGAACGCTCCAGTTGTGGGGCGCGAAGCCCGTGACGATCGACAGCAGCGAGGCCTATGCGGCCGTCCAGCGCGGCACCGTCGATTGCCTGCTGTACTCGTACAACCTATGGGATTCGGGCAAGATGTACGAGGTCACCAAGTACCTGACCCGCATCGACCACTCCATCAACCTGCAAATGGTCGCGGCTAACCCGGGCGCCTGGAGCAAACTGCCTCCGGATGACCAGAAGATACTCACGGAGGCGGGCAATGCGGCCCAGGCCGTTGTCCTCAAAGACACGTCGAAAGTCACGCTCAAGGCTCTCGACGATGCGAAGACCAACGGCGTGCATCTATGCACGCCCTCCCAGCAGGAGCTGCAGCGGCTGCGCCAAGCCACCGACGTGGTGCTGGACGAGATCGCCCAGCAGCAGACCGACAAGGGCAAGCAGCTGGATGACATCCTTGCCAGGTACCGAGGCATGGCTAAACAGCTAGGCCCCGCTGAGGGCGACATGACACCCTGTGCGGCCCAATGAGTGTCCTCCTGAGCGCAGCGAAGGACCTTCTTCGTCCAAACCGGGAAGGTTCTTCGTCGCTCTGCTCCTCAGAATGACAGGCTGGTTCTACTTCGCTTACGCCGCGATTCGCAAGGTCAACACGGTGTTCGTGACCCTGGCCTGCACGATGATCGCCCTGATGGCGATCTTCACGCTGTGGGAGGTCATCACCCGCTACTTCTTCCGCCAGCCCGCGATGTGGACCTATCCCATCGTGTCCTACATGCTGCTGTACAGCATCTACCTGGGCGTGGCCTACGCGCTGCAGCGCGGCCGCCATGTGAGCGTCGACTTCATCGTGGAGATGGTGCCGGAGCGGCCGCGGCGGGCGATGGAGCGGCTGGCCCACCTGCTGGGGCTTACCTTCAGTGTGGTGTTCGTGTACCAATGCTGGCGGCTGTTCGCGCGGCAGGCCCACGAGGGGCAGCGCGACATCTCGGCCCTCAGCCTGCCCCTGGCTCCGGTTTCACTGGTGCTGGTAGTCGGTATGGGCTTGACGGTGATCACGTACCTGTTCATCGTGCTGGATTCCTGGCTGACGCCGGCCAGCGCGCTTACCGTGCAGGATCAGCAGCGCGCCCACATAAGCACTGCCGAGCTTCTGGAAATCGAGTGAGGGCTTACACGGCGCGATGATCCTGCCCTGGTACTGGGGCGCCGCGCTGATCGTCGGCCTGTTGCTGGTGCTGATGTTCACCGGCATGCCGGCCGGGTTTGCCATGGGATTGACGGCCATCATCCTGACGGTCGTGTTCCTCGGCCCCAACAACCTCATCGTGCTGGCCAACAACGCCTTCACGCGTGGCACCGAGAACGAATTCATCGTCGCGCCGCTGTTCATCTTCATGGCGGCGCTGGTAGCCTATTCCGGGGTGGCCGAGGACGCCTATAACGCCGCGGCGCGGTGGTTCAACCGCCTGCCGGCCTCGCTTCCCCTGTCTACCACGGCGGCCTGCGCGGTGTTCGCGGGCGTGTCCGGGTCGAGCGTGGCCGACTCGCTGACCGTCGGCACGTTCGCCATCCCGTCCATGATCAAGCACGGCTACGACAAGCGGTTGGCGGTGGGGACCGTGGCCGCGGCCGGCACATTGGGCATCCTCATTCCGCCCAGCGTGTCGATGGTGGTCTTCGGCATCATCACCGAGACCTCGATCGGCCAGCTGTTCATCGCCGGCATCATCCCCGGCATCCTGCTCAGCTTGATCTTGATGATCTACCACGTCATCAACGCCACCCTGAAGCCGCACCTCGCGCCACCCGGTGGCTCTTTCACCTGGCGCGAACGCTTCGAGTCCCTGCTGCCGGTATGGGGCATCCTGGCGCTAGTGTTCCTCGTCATCGGCTCGATGTACACCGGCATCGCCACCACGCCTGAGGCTTCGGCGGTTGGAGCTTGCGGCGCGTTTGTGCTGCTGGCCCTCAAACGCAAGCTCACCTGGGGCCGCCTGGTGAACTCACTGCGGCGCTCGGCCGAAACCACGGCTATGGTGGCCTTTCTGCTGGTGGGCGGGCTGTCACTGTCCTACGTGGCGGCGGCCATGGGCGTGGCCCACGGCCTGGCGGACGCGCTGCTCAACAGCCACCTTTCGGTGCTCGAGATCGTGGTCATCTACAACGTGCTGCTGTTCGTCCTCGGCGCGCCGCTGGAGACGGCCACCATCATCGTCATCACCATGCCGCTGATCTTCCCGGCGCTGGTGGCGCTTGGCATCAACCCACTGTGGCTGGGCGTGATGACGACGGTGAACTCCGAGATCGGCAGCATCTGCCCGCCATCAGGGCTGGTGCTGTTTGCCCTCAAGACCCTGCTGCCGAAGGGCTTCACCACCCGTGACCTGTTCGCCAGCGCCGTTCCGTTCATCGGTGTGCTGTCGGCGTTCCTGTTGCTTATCATTGCTTTCCCCGTGCTGTCCACGTGGCTGCCCAGCACAATGAAGTAACCGAAGGTCATCCTGAGGGACGCGAAGGATCTTTAAGGAGAAACTAATGAGTCAGTTGCCATCCGATCAAGCGGTGAACCTGCTGGGCATGATGCTCCGCATGCGCCGCCTCGAGGAGCAGGTGCTCCACTTTGCCGAAGATCACGAGGGCCTGATCCGCGGCCACTTTCACGTCTACATCGGCCAGGAAGCGGCCGGCGGTGCCGCCTGCACGGTGCTCCGCAAGGAGGACTACATCTACACCACGCACCGCAACCACGCCCACGTGGTGGCCAAGGGCGGCGACATGGGCCGCGTCCTGGCCGAGATCATCGGCCGTGCCGATGGCTACTGCAAGGGCCGCGCCGGGACCTTCCACGTAGCCGCGCCCGAGTTGGGCGTGCTGCACACGTCGGCCATTGTCGGCGGCTGCCTACCGCTTGCGGCCGGGACGGCCTATGCCTCCAAGCTCCAGAACAACGGCCGGGCGACGATCGTGTTCTTCGGCGACGGCGCCATGGAGGAGGGTGTATTCTACGAGACTTTGAACATTTCCCAGCTGTGGCAGCTGCCGGTCATCTTCTACATGGAGAACAACGCCGTGCAGGCCGGCGAGCGTGCCGGCCGCGGCTCCCCGACTTCGGAGCACAGCGCGAAAGCTTTGTCCGACATCCCGCGGGCGTTCAGCATGGATACGCATGTGGTGGATGGCACGGACGCCGAAGCCGTGCACGAGCTGGTGTCCGGCCTTGTCGAGAAGACGCGGACCGGCCAGGGGCCGTTCTTCATCGAGTCACGGACCTCACGCTGGCCGGGCAACTACGGCAATTTCCCCAAGAACGTCGGCGGCGACACCGACGTCAACTGGGTGTGGTCGCCCGAATCGGCCCCGGAAGCCGTGCGCAAGTGGGAGGAGCAGAGCGATCCTGTCCTGCTGTTCGCCCGCAAGCTGCTGGACCGCAAGGCCATTAATCGCGAGGCCGTGATCGATCTCGACGCGCGGGTGCGCCGGGAGGCTGAGGAGGCGGCCAAGTTCGCCCTCAACAGCCCGCTGCCACCCGCGGAAGCTGCTGTGGAGTACGCATATGCCTAGGACATTGAAATTCGCCCAGGCGCTGGCTGAGGCTCTCGACGAGATCTTGGCCGCTGAGCCGCGGGTGACGCTCATCGGCGCCGGCTTTGGCGGGCTGTCCGGCGGCCAGTTCTTCAACCCGATTCGCGAGAAGTACGCCGACCGGATCAAATACCCGCCGATTTCGGAGATCGGCTTCACCGGCATCGGCGTGGGCGCCGCCATGGCGGGCATGCGGCCTATCGTTGACTACGGCACGGCGACGTTCTCGTACGAGGCCATCCCGCAAATCATCAACGAGGCGGCCATTGCCTACTCCAACTCGGGCGGCCAGACGTCCGTGCCGATCATCTTCCACATGCTGCACGGCGTGCGCGGCGCAGGCGGCGTGCAGCATTCGGGCAGCCCCCATCCGTGGTACTGGAACACGCCCGGCCTGCAGGTGGTCGAGCCCGGCACGCCGGCCGACGTGAAGGGGCTTTTCCGCTGGGCCGCCCTCAAGAGCAAGAACCCGACGGTCATCATCGATCACGCGCGGTTGATGGATACCGAGGGCGAGGTGCCGGATGGGACGTACGACATCCCCTTCGGCCAGGCCGAGGTCAAGCGCCATGGCTCCGACGCGACCGTCGTGGCCTGCGGCATCCAGGTTCCGCGCGCCCTAGAGGCGGCCGAGACGCTGGCCAGCGAAGGCATCGAGGTGGAGGTGGTCGACCCGCGCACGCTGCAGCCATTGGACAAGGCGACCATCCTGACATCAGTCCATAAGACGGGCCG
>DATGVV010000543.1:0-20601 GCA_035299885.1 Chloroflexota bacterium
CATAATCGACATCAAATTCAGCATCAGGAGCTCCCATGCCTTCCGGCGTAACGCGCACCACCCTGACTTTGCCCACCGATCTCCTCAAAGAAGCAGATCGCGTGGTGCGCCAGGGCGGCGCACGCAGCCGTAATGAATTGCTGGCCGAAGCCCTGCGGCGCGAGCTGGCTGTCCGCGAACGTGCGGAGATTGACGCTGCCTTTGCCGCCATGGCGGATGACGCAGACTACCAGGCTGAGGTTGAGCAACTGTCCAGAGAGTTTGCGCGCTCGGATTGGGAAGCCTTTCAGGAGGCTGAGAAGCGGCCGTAGCCCGCGGCGAAGTCTACGATGCGCGGCTCGACTCGACGGAGGGTTCCGAGCAAGCTGGCACACGTCCGGTCATCATCGTCAGCCGTGATGCCATCAACGCGGCCAGCCGCGTCGTCCTGGCTGTGCCATGCACTACCTTCCGTCCCGGCAAGCGCATCTACCCCAGCCAGGTGCTGCTCAGGGCTCCAGAAGGAGGTCTGAGCGTGGATTCGATCGCCCTTTGTGAGCAGGTTCGTGCGACCGCAACGTCGAGGCTGGGCGGCCGGCGGGGCTCGCTTTCACCTCGGGCGCTACGTGAGATCGATCGCGCACTCGCGATAGCGCTCGACCTCGACCGGCCGTAGCTCCGGGCCTGGCGTAGCACCGGCGTTCAGGAGGCGGTTTTAGGCGATGTAGCCGGTAAACACGCCGGCCAAGCGCGGTGAGATGCGGCCCTCGATGTCCACGTGGCGAGCGGTGTAGCGCTCGCGCTCGATGACGCCGCGGCGGCGGAACAGCTCGCGCAGCTTGCCTTCGGCCAGCGGCAGCTGCAGGTGGACGGGCACGTAGTCGGCCACCAGGCGCTCCTGGATCTTGTCCAACAGCCGGTCCAGCCCCTGGCCGGTGGCGGCGCTGATGGCCACTGGGTGCTCGAAATGGGTGTAGTCGATCGGCCGCTCGGCAGGCAGGCGGTCCACCTTGTTGAGGGCCGTGACCACCGGCTTGGCGGCCAGGCCAAGCTCGGCCAGGGTGTGGCGCACCCAGTACAGCCGGTCCTCGGCCGCGGGCTCGCTGATGTCCACCACCTGCAGCAGCAGGTCGGCTTCGCGCAGCTCCTCGAGCGTGGCCCGGAAGGCGGCCACCAGCGTCGGCGGCAGCTTGCGGATGAAGCCTACGGTGTCAGACAGCAGGATCTCCTGGCCGGCCGGCAGCTTGGCCTTGCGGACGGTGGGGTCGAGCGTGGCGAAGGGCGCCTGCATGGCCAGCGCCTTGGCGCCGGTAAGCGTGTTCAGCAGCGTCGATTTGCCGGCATTGGTGTAGCCCACCAGAGCCACCAGCGGGAAACCCAGCTCGGCCCGCTCCTGGCGGTGCACGCCGCGCTGCCGGCGGACCTGCTCGATCTCCTGCTCCAAGTCCTGGATGCGTTTGCGGATGCGCCGCCGCTCGCGCTCCAGCTCCTGCTCGCCCGGGCCGCCGCGGGTGCCGATACCGCCACCGGTGCGGGAGAACTCGGCCCACAGGTTAGACAGACGCGGCAGCAGGTACTGGTACTGCGCCAGGTTGACCTGCAGCCGGCCCTCGCGGCTGCGTGCGCGCTGGGCGAAGATGTCCAGGATGAGCGTCGGCCGGTCCACGATCTTGGTCTTCAGCGTCTGCTCCAGGTTGCGCTGCTGCGACGGCGACAGCTCGTCGTCGAACAGCACCAGGTCGGGCTGGTACTCGCGGACAGCCTCCTGGACCTCCTCCACTTTGCCCTTGCCGATGTAGTGGGCTGGGTTGGGCGTCTGCAGCTTCTGGGTGATGGGCTGGCCGACCACTTCGGCGCCGGCTGTCTCGGCCAGCGCGCGCAGCTCCTCCAGGTCGGGGTCCTGTGGCTCGTCGCGGTTGGCCGCCAATGTGGCGCCGACCACCAGGGCGCGCTCGCGCCGGTCCAGCGCATGGCGGCCGTCGCGGCCGTTGTGGCGCGACGCCGTGCTCTCGAGCGGCTGCCGCCGCGACACCCTCACCCTAGCCCTCTCCCGCAAGCGGGTGAGGGAACAACTTGATCAGGCTTCCATCTTAGCGGGCAGGTACAGGATGGGCGGCGTGAACCTGCGAAACAGCCGCCGGTGCTCGGGCGTGAGGCAGCGGAAAGCCTGCTGCGACAGCGCGAAGTCTCTCGATCCCAGCGTGGCGGTGACATTGACCGTCTCGCCGATAATGTCCAGCCGGCGGTCCTTACCCATGACGCCAAGCGTCAGGCTCCCGAAGTGGACGTTCACGTGGAGCGAGCTGTTGATGCTGCGCCGCTTGAACCAGGCGTGGGTCTGCCGCTGGAGAGCGAGCAGCGCCATGATGCCACTGTCGGCCAGATCCTCCGGAAGGCGACCAGCGCAGCATCGCCAATGAACTTGACCACCAGGCCGCCCGCGGCTCCGACGACCTCTTCCGTGAGGAAGTAGAAGTCGTTCAGATCGCCGAAGATGCGAGCGCCCGTCGAATTAGGACCATCCGGGGGCCAACCGGCGCGACAACGTTTGCGTCGGGAGTAGTGCTACGATGTAGCACATGGATCAGGTGGGTGTCCGTGAGCTGCGCCAGAATGCTAGCGCCGTACTGCGCCGGGTTGAGGCTGGGGAGATCATAGAAGTCACCGACCGAGGTCGGGCTGTCGCACGGCTGGTGCCGATCAAGCCGATGAGCCGGCTGGAGCAATTAATCGCCGAAGGCCGTGCGCGACCGGCGCGCTACAGCCTCCGGGAGAGTTTGCGGCGCTACCCGCCCGTGCCCCGTCCGCCTGGCATGCCGTCGCTGTCGGAGATCCTTGCGGAAATGCGAGCGGATGAGCGCTGAGAGCGCGTATCTGGACAGCTCCGCGTTTGTAAAGCTCATAGGCCCCGAGCCTGAATCGCGGGCGCTCGAAGGCTATTTACGAGCCTGGCCCGACGCGGTCTCGTCGGCGTTGTTACGTGTTGAGGCCCTGCGGGCGGCGGCCAAATGGGGATCTGTCACTGTTTTGAGCACTCGCGAACGGCTCGAAGACGTCGTGTTGGTCGCGATCGATAATCTGATCCTCGAGCTGGCCTCCAGCATCGGGCCGCAATTCTTACGCTCCCTGGACGCGATCCATCTGGCTACCGCTATGCAGCTGGGCGACGATTTGGGCGTCATCGTGACGTACGACCAGCGGCTAGCGCGTGCCGCGGCAGAGCTGGGCCTGCCCGTGGCGAGCCCGGTTTAGAGCTTGGACGCGCTCGCGCAGCGGCTGGCCGGCCGCACGCTGGAGCTGGTCAACATCCCGTCCGTCAGCCGCCAAGAGCAGGCGCTGCACGAGCACGTGGCTGCCGTCGGCGCCAGGCTAGGCAGCTTCCGGGTGGTGGACGAGCCCGGGCACGGCCTGCTGATCGAGCCGGCCCGGCGATCGGGCCGGCCGGTGGTGGTGCTGGCCGGCCATTTGGATACCGTGCCGGAGCAGGGCAACCTGCCCGGCCGTCTCGAAGGCGATACCCTGCACGGGTTGGGCGCCAGCGATATGAAATGCGCCCTGGCGGTGATGCTGGAGCTGGCCGAATGGCTCGACGCCGAGCGGCCGCACGCCGGTCTGGAGCCCGCCTTCCTGTTTTTCGCCCGCGAGGAGCTGCCCATCAGCGAGAGCGCCGTGCCGGCTATGTTCCGCCGCTGCCCTCAGCTGCGCGAGGCGGCGCTGATCGTGGTCATGGAGCCAACCGAGAACACCCTCCAGATCGGCTGCCTGGGCAACCTCAACGCCGAGCTGACGTTTGAGGGCCAGAGCGCCCACTCGGCCCGGCCGTGGCAGGGCGATAACGCCTTGCACAAGGCTATTGCTGGCCTGCAGGCGCTGGCCGCCGTCCAGCCCAAGCCGGTGCAGATTGGCCAGCTGACCTACACCGAAGTGCTGAGCCTGACCCAGATCCAGGGCGGCATTGCCCAGAACGTCATCCCCGATCGGGTGACCTGCCACCTGAACTTCCGCTACGCCCCCAACCACTCGCCGGATCAGGCCGAGAGCGAGCTGCAGGCCCTCATGCCCGCCACCGCGCGGCTGCGGATTATCGGCAACGCCCCACCCGCTCGCGCGGCAGTCGACAATCCGCTGGTCGATGCCCTGCGCCGGCTGGGCGATCTACCGATCGAGCCCAAGCAAGCCTGGACGCCGGTGGCCGAGTTCAGCGCCGAGGGGCTGGACGCCATCAATTTCGGGCCAGGCATGAGCCGCTACGCGCACCAGAAGGACGAGCAGGTGCGCATCTCCGACGTGGTCCGCGCGTTCCACATCCTGCAGCGCTTCGTGCTGGAGGGTGCAAACCCTCTCCCCAGCCCTCTCCCAGAGGGAGAGGGAGTCTAAGCAATGCAGCTGAATCCGGTGCTGGCCGCCATGCGGACCTATCCCTTCTTGCGGCTCGACGAGGCCAAGGCCCAGGCGGCGGCGCGCGGCATCGAGCTGATCGACTTCGGGGTGGGCGATCCGCGCGAGAAGACCGATGCCCGCATCCGCCAGGCGCTGGCCGGCAACCTGACCGAGGTGTCCAGCTACCCGGCCGCGCGGGGCCTGCCGGAGCTGCACCGGGCCATCGCCGGCTGGTTTCAACGGCGCTACGGCGTGGCCGTCGACGCCGAGCGTGAGGTCATCCCCACGCTCGGCAGCAAGGAGGCGCTGTTCCTGATGCCGTTCGTTGTCGGCGACCCGCACGGCCCCAAGAACCTGGTGGCCGTCACCGAGCCCGGCTACCCGGTGGCCGAGCGCGGCGCGCTGTTCGCCCATTTCGAGGTGCTCCGAGTGCCGCTGCGCGAGAGCCACGGCTTCCTGCCCGATGTCGCAGCCATCCCGGCTGGGACGTGGCCGCGCATCGCCCTGTTCTGGGTCAACTACCCGAATAACCCCACCGCCGCGACGGCGCCGCTGGGCTTCTATGAGGAGCTGAGCCAGCTGGCCATCGAGCACGACTTCCTGCTTGCGTCCGACGAGGCTTACGGCGAGATCTACTTCGGCAAGCCGCCCACCTCCGCCAGCCAGGTCAGCGACCGGCGCAACGTGGCCGTGGTCACCACGCTCAGCAAGCGCTCGTCGATGACGGGCTACCGCTCCGGAGCCATCGTCGCCAGCCCGGAGCTGATCGCCGCCCTGCGCGCCTTCCGGCCGATGGTCGGCGTGGCCCCCCAGGAGTTCATCCAGCGGGCCGCGGTGTGGGCCTGGAACGACGAGTCGCACGTCCAGGACATGCGGGCCAGCTACGCCGCCAAGCGCGAGGTGCTGCTGGATGCCTTGGAGCGCAAGCACCTGCGCGTGGCCGGCTGCGACGCCACCTTCTACCTGTGGGTCGAGGCCCCGCCGGGCGAGACCTCGGAAGGCTTCGCCCTGCGCCTCCTGGAGGGCGGTGTTGTAGTAGCGCCCGGGTCCTACTTTGGCGAGTCCGGCGAGGGCTATGTGCGGCTGGCGATGGTGCCGACGCTGGAACAGTGCCGCGCGGCGGCCAAGATTCTGGAGGATCTCTTGTGAGCGCACATGAGCTGCAGCCCCTGATCGAGGAAGCCTGGGAGAATCCCGCCCGGCTGAGCGAGCCCGGCCACGGCGAGGCCGTGGAGCGGGTCATCAACCTGCTGGACCAGGGCGAGCTGCGCGTGGCCACCAAGGACGGCGGCGAGTGGCTCGTCCACGAGTGGCTCAAGAAGGCGGTGCTGCTGTACTTCCGGGTGCGCGGCATGGAGACCTATCACGTCGGGCCGTACGAATACCACGACAAGATCCCCCTCAAGCACGACTACGAGCGGCTGCAGGTGCGCGTCGTCCCGCCGGCGGTTGCCCGCCACGGCGCTTACCTCTCGCCGGGCGTGATCCTGATGCCCAGCTACGTCAACATCGGCGCTTGGGTGGGCGCCAACACCATGGTCGACACCTGGGCCACGGTCGGCTCCTGCGCCCAGATCGGGGCCAACGTGCACCTGGCCGGCGGCGTCGGCATCGGCGGCGTGCTGGAGCCGGTCCAGGCCCGGCCGGTCATCGTCGAGGACGGTGCCTTCATCGGGTCGCGCTGCATCGTGACCGAGGGCATGGTTGTCGGCCAGGAGGCGGTCCTGGCGGCCGGCGTGTCGCTCACCGGCTCGGTGCCGGTCATCGACGTCACCGGCCCGCGGCCGGTGGAGCACCGGGGCTATGTGCCGCCCCGCGCGGTCGTCGTGCCCGGCACGCGCAGCAAGAAGTTCCCGGCCGGCAAGTTCCAGCTCAACGCGGCGCTGATTATTGGCCACCGCCAGCCCTCAACTGACCTCAAGGTCAGCCTCAACGACGCCTTACGCGAGCACGGGCTGGCAGTCTAGGGTTTGGGGTCTAGCGTCCGGGGTTTAGGGGCAAGGACCAGACCCCAAACCCCGAAACCCTAGCCGTCGTCCGGCCAACGGCCGGCGAACACGTACTCTGCTGGGCCGGTCATCAGCACCTCGCCGGCGCCGTCCCAGGCCAGCTCCAGCTCGCCGCCGGGCAGCTGGACGCGCACCACGTCCCCGGTCAGGCCCTGCAGGCGCGCGGCCACGCAGCAGGCCCCTGCGCCGGTGCCGCAGGCCAGCGTCAGCCCCGCGCCGCGCTCCCAGCTGCGCACCATCAGCCGCTCCCGCGAGACCACCTGGCAGACGTGGAAGTTGACCCGCTCGGGGAACAGCCGATGATGCTCGACGCGCGGCCCCAGGCCGGCCAGGTCCACCGCCTGCGCGTCCTCGACGAACTGCACGGCGTGCGGGTTGCCCATGGACACGCACGTGACGGTGACGCCCAGCTCCGGCAGCGCCAGGTCCAGCACCGGGTTGGCGTCCGCCGCTACCGGGATGTCGCGGCCGTTCAGGATGGGCCGGCCCAGGCTGGCCTGCAGCCACTCGCTCGAGCCCCGCGCGGTGACGGTCAGGACCCCGGCGCCGGTCTCCACCCGCAGGCTGCCGCGGCCGCGGGCGGGGCCGTCCAGCAGGTAGCGGGCGAAGCAGCGGATGCCGTTGCCGCACATCTCCGATTCGCTGCCGTCCGGGTTCCACATCAGCATGCGCGCGTCGGCTGCCTCGGATGGCCGGACCAGCAGCAGGCCATCGGCGCCGATGCCGAGATGGCGATCGCACATGCGGCGGGCCAGCTCCGGCCAATCGGCCTGCGGCCCATCGCGGCCGTCGATCAGCACGAAATCGTTGCCGGCCCCCTGCATTTTGAGGAACTCCATGGGCGTTTGGAGCGTACCATTGGGTGTCCGGCAATGGGGAAGCGGCGCAAGCGCAAGCACTGGCACGGTGAGGACTGGGATGAGGATGGCGGGCGCCGCCGCGGCAGGCGTTTCCAGCGGTCCGAACGCGAGCCAGCAGTGGCTCTGGCCGAGCCGCCGCGGGAGCGGCCCAAGCCGCCCGTCACCTGCTACCAGTGCGGC
This sequence comes from Chloroflexota bacterium, assembly GCA_035299885.1. Taxonomy (GTDB): domain Bacteria; phylum Chloroflexota; class JAJPGV01; order JAJPGV01; family JAJPGV01; genus DATGVV01. The sequence continues at coordinate 7,409 of DATGVV010000543.1, forward strand.
CACCTGGTCATTACCCGCAGCTTCGTCAAGCACGTCAGCCAGAGCTGGGACCGGGCCATCGTATTCCCGACCCTGACCTGCTTCCAGCAGTGCTGGACGCTGGAGGACCCGGAGTCGGTGGCCGACAAGGCCGCGGTCAGTGAGTACCTGGTGGGCGGCGCCGACCGCTGCCCCGACTTCACCCGCGGCTATCCGCGCAACCACGACTGGTAAGGAGCGAGCCCACGCCCTACCTGCAGCTCGACGTGCCCCTTCTCGGTGTGCCCGCCGCGGCGGAAGGTCCTTCGGCCTGCTGCCTCAGGATGACGTCAAGCCAAAATTGAAGGAATGGCAGCCGTAAGCACCAGCGCCCGGGAATGGCAGGGCGCGCCCTGGAACTGGGCTCGGTTCGGTTTCGAGCGGCTGGCGTTGGCGCGTGGCGCCGTTCTGTTCCTGGCCAGCCTCGGTGCCTACCTCGCCGCCCGGTCGCCCTCGCTGGACGACTGGGATTCGGTCAATTTCGTCAAAGCCATCGGGCAGTTCGACATGCGGCTGCAGCAGCCACACCCGCCCGGCTATCCCGGCTACATCTTCCTGGCCCGGCAGCTGAACTGGTTCACCCGCGAGCCGCAGGCCGCGCTAACCCTGCTCAGCGCCCTCAGCGGCGCCGCGTGCGTGCTGGTGTTCTACCTGCTGGCCAGCGACTTTGGCGCCGGTTGGGCAGCGCTGCCGCTAGCGGTGATGCCGCTGTTCTGGCTCAATGCCGAGATGGCTATGAGCGACGTGCCCGGTCTGCTGTTCGCGGTGGCCGCGGTGTGGCTGCTCAATCGGGCCCTGCCACGAGGGCAGCCGGGCGTGCACCGCGGCTACCTGCTGGCGGGCTGTGCCGCGGCCGGACTGGGCGCCGGCGTGCGGCCGCAAGACGCGGTGGTGCCGCTGGCGGTGGTGGGGCTGTACGTTGCGCCGCTGCTGCTGGCCCGGCTTGGCCGGCGCGCGCTGGGCGAGCTGCCGCTGGCGGCCGGCTCCTTCCTTGGCGCCTGCCTGCTGTGGTTCATACCGCTGGCCATCAGTGTCGAAGGCGACCTGCGCGAGCTGTGGAGCCCGGTCGGGAAGCAGGTCGACTACGTCCGCGTGGCCGACAGCCTGGTGGGCCAGCCGCTCAGCCCCACCACGCTGCTGCAGCGTCTGAGCGACTACGGCTCGGTGTTCAGTGGCTACTTCGGCGGTCCGTTCAGCGGCTACTTCGGGGAGCAGATGGAGGGCGGCTTCAATGCCTTCCTGGGGCTGACCGTCGCGGTGCTGCTGCTGACGGTCGCGGCCCTGCTGTCCGGGCAGCGGCGGCTGGTGTGGCTGGCTGCCAGCTGGCTGGTGCCCTATGGGGTGCTCACCGTGCTGGTCATGCAGCCCAGCGACCCGCGCAAGGTTCTGCCGCTGCTGCCGGCCATCATCCTGCTGTTGGCGTCCGCCGCCTCTCGCGTCAAGACCTTGCAGACGGCCGGCTTGCTGGCGCTCGCCGTGGCCATGGCCTTCAAGGCCGTGCCGCTGGTCCACGCCGTCCACACCGAGCTGACGCCGCCGGAGCAGGTGGCGGCCTACATCGCCGCGAACTACTCGCCGGACGACACGGTCATCTTCGCCGGCAACTCGCTGAACCACCTTCACTACCACCTGCCGCAGTTCACTTCGCTGGCCATCGACTTCATGACCGAGGACGACATGCAGCGCTACGTCGAGGTGATGCCCTACCGTTACGCGCTGTCGCTGGACGAGTGGCAGCCCACCATCCCGCTGCCCTCCGATTTCGTCCAGGTCGACAGCTTCGACTTCCGGCGCGACCGGCTGGTGCTGCCCAAGGCCTGGATCGTGCCCTTCAACGTCTACGAGCGGCAGCCGGCCTCCTAGGAAGCCTTCGAAGTTCGGCCGAAAACCATCGGCGGCCGATTTCCTCGAGTGGTTGCGAGCGCATCTGGGGCCGCCTAGGCCGGCTGACGCCTATTTCGGCCTCGCTTCGACCAGCTCGGCCAGCCGGCCGGCGATGATGGCCTCGGCCTCGTGGGCGATGCGCTCCACGATCTGCCCGGCCGGGGCGATGTCGTGGATGAGCCCCGCCGTTTGGCCCATCGACAGGTGGTACTCCTCGCCGTCGTCCCGGGCGCGGGCCTCGGTCATGGCCTGGTCGACCTCGGCCCGCCGCTGGCGCACCTCCCATTCGCGGCCGGCCCAGCGCTCGATGAACCGGTTGCGGGCCACGCGCGACATGGCGCCCGGCCACACCCGCCTCTGCGCGATGTCCGGGATCTCGGTCAGGAAGGTGTCGTGGCCGTCGTGCTCGACGATGGCGCGCTTGTAGCTGTTGGCCACCGGCGCCTCAGGCGTGGCCAGGAAGCGCGTGCCCAGCAGGCCGCCTTCGGCGCCCAAGGCCAGTGCCGCGGCCAGGCCAGCGCCGTCGGCCAGGCCGCCGGCCGCCAGCACCGGCAGCGGCGCCACCGCTCGGACGACCATCGGCACCAGCGGCAGCGTCCCCATCCAGCCCACGTGGCCGCCGCCCTCGGTGCCCTGGGCCACGATGATGTCGGCGCCGGCCTCTGCCGCGCGCACCGCCTCCGGGAGAGTCGAGACCATGTGCATGAACAGCGACCCGGCATCGTGCGCAGCGGCGGCGTAGCGCCGCAGGTCCTGCTCCGGCCACGGCCAGGCGGTGGACACCACCTTGGGCCGCAGCTCAACCGTCAGGTCGAATTTGGCCTCGTCGACCATGAACAGCAGGTGGTTGAGGCCGAACGGCCCATTGCCGGTGAGCTGGCGCAGCTGCTCAACCTGCGCTCGCTGCTGGTCAACCGGCTGGTGGGTAGCGCTCATGATGCCGAAGCCGCCCGCCTTGGTGACCTCGGCTACCAGCTCTGGGTTGGTGGCGCCGCCGCCCATACCGCCCAGCACGATGGGGTGACGGATGCCCAGCAGGTCGCAGATGCGCGTGTGCAGCACGGTGGATGTCTCCTGATGCGAGGTTCATCTAATGATGCACCCCGCGGGCTAACTTGAGCCTGATGGCTGTTAGGCCCAGCGCTCCTTCACTCGCTGCTCGACCTGGGCGGGCTGTGAGGTCACGATGAACAGCTCCTGCACCGCTTGGCCGATGCGCGCCAGGCACTTGACCCCGCTGACGGTGCTGGTCTGCGCCGTCACCGACAGTTCGGGATAACGGTGTTTGATCTTCGAGATGCGCCCCGCCACCACCGACTCCACGCCCGGCCAGGAGCTGATCTCACGCAGCGCCTCTTCCACGCCGCGTACTACCGCGTGCGGCTTGCCGCTGGCTCGTCTGGAATCGGCGTTGAGCTTCATAAGGGTCGCTGGTCGCTAGACGCTAGCAGAACTGAGACGTCTGGACGCGTGCGTACGCCGGCGCTTCACAGCCCAGAGTCTAGCCAGGCTTGGTCGCCTAGCGACCAGCGTCTAGCGCCTAGCGACTGGCCGCGGCGTCACAAACATCGCCAGCGCCGCCAGGCAGAACATTCCGCAGGTGAGGCCGAAGGCGAGGGTATAGCTGCCTAGATGGTCGTACAGCAGGCCCGCTCCCACGGTACCGAGACTGGCGCTGAGCAGGCCCAGGACACCCTGAGCGGAGGTAATCGCGCCGAAGGACCGCCGGCCAAAATGCGCAGCTCGTACCGAAGCGCTGAGTGGCGACGCAGCGCCGTAGGCCGCGCCGTACACCAGCACGTAGATCACCAGCCCCGGTGTCGAGCCAGCGAACAGAATCAGCACAGCCAGACCCGCGGTCTGGAGCAGGCTGCACACGCCCAGAAGCCCTTGTGGTCCGATGCGGTCGCTCATGGTGTTGAACACGTAGCGCGCCGGCACACTGGCCAGGCCCAGCCCGCCAGCGACGCCGGCCGCGAGTTCCGGGGCATGGCCTTTGCCTATCAAGTAGGCGATCTGGTGGGTGAAGATGACGTTCGAGGCCAGTAGGTTGAGGCATATGTTGGCGGTGAGGGTCCAGAACGGCAGCCGCCTCACCGCGTATCGCAGCGTGTCGCCAAAGAGGTGCGCCTCCCGCACTGGCTCGGCCGTGGCCACGCCGTCCGGCAGCAGGCCCAGATCCTCGGGATGGCGGCGGACCACCAGCGCGTGCAGCGGCAGCGCCAGCAGTAGGTTGATGCCGGCCAGCACCAGCAGCGTCTCGCGCCAGCCCAGCCTTGGCGCCAGCCAGCCGGTAAGCGGGATGAAGATGGGCGACGACAGGCCGCCCAGCACGGTTACCAGGGCCATGGCCGAGCCGCGCCGTCGCTGGAACCAGTTGGCGACCACCGTGAAGGTGACCGGGTATTGCGTGAGCGCCTGCGCCAGCCCGATTCCGCCGGCCCACCACAGGTAGAAGGCAGGCAAGGGCTCGACCCGCGACAGCCCGATCAGGCTCGCCCCCAGCAGCGCCGATCCGGCGGTCATGACGGTCCGGGCGCCGCGCCGGTCGATGAAGCGTCCGACGGCCAGCCCAAACAGTCCGGAGACTGCCAGTCCCAGCGAGAAGGCGCCGGACAGGCTGGCCCGGTCCCAGCCAAGCTCGCCGGTCACGGGCAGCACCAGCACCCCGAACAGGTACTGCGAGCTGCCGTAGGAGATGATCGTGGTGACGCCCAGCGTCACCACCAGCAGCCAGCCGTAGTACATCCGGCCCGGCTGCTTGGCGTCCATCCTGGACTACGATAGCGGCATGGACATCCGCGACGAGTGCGGCTTCGTCTACGACGACTGGAGCACGGCTGCCCTCCCCGAAGCTCTGCGCAACATCGGCCCTCGCTGGCTGCAGGCCCTCGAGGCCTCGAAGGACGATCCCCGCCTCCACGTCCGGCCCAAGCCGGAGGTGTGGTCGCCGCTGGAGTACGCCTGCCACCTCCGGGACGTGCTGCTGACGCAGCGTGAGAGGCTGTACCTAGCGCTCGTTGAGGACCGCCCCGCCTTCCGGCCGATGTACCGCCAGGACCGCCCGGGCCTAGCCCGCTACAACCAGCAGGATCCGGCCGGCGTGGCCGCCGAGATCGAGTTCGCAGCCAGCCTGTTGGGCCGCGCCTGCTCGTACCTCAGCCCCGAGCAGTGGCAGCGCCGCTGCCTCTACAGCTACCCGACACCTACGGAGCGCACGCTGCAGTGGCTAGGCCAACAGACGCTGCACGAAGGTACACACCATCTGCTGGACGTGAAGCGAGCGCTCAGCTAGCTGCTTTGTCATGCCGAACGCAGCGAGGCATCCGTCGTTGAGGCGTGGATTCCTCGCCGAGCTCGGAATGACAAAGACCGCGGAAGACACCTACTGCAGCGCCTCGAGCATCATCCGGCCGAACTGCTTCCAGCCGACTTGACCGCGCCCCGCGACCATCAGTGCCTTGAGCTCGTCGAGGACTTTCTTGCCGTCAGGCAGCGCTAGCACATCATCGATGAAGTCAGAGATCTGCTTCTCCACCTGCTGCAGCGAGTCTTCGGACTTGAAACCCGGTGTTGACATACCCCCCTCCTTCAGCGGCCCGTAAAGTCTGGCGTGCGCTTTTCACGGAAGGCTTTGAGGCCTTCCACGCGATCCTCGGTGGTGCGCAGTAAAGCGCCGAGCTGCCACTCCAGGCGCAGGCCGTCGTCGAGCGGCAGGTCAAGGCCGCGGTAGACGGCTTCGCGCAGGTACTTGACGGCCAGCGGGGCTTTGGCCGCCAGCTGCTTGGCCAGGGTAAACGCGGCCTCCTGGAGCTCGGCGGTGGCGACGAGGCGGTTGGCCAGTCCTACGCGGAAGGCCTCGGCGGCCGACATGCGCTCGCCGGTGAGCAGCCACTCCAGGGCACGGCCAGCGCCAATGAGGCGCGGCAGCCGCTGGGTGGCGCCGCCCGCCGGCGTCGAGCCCAGGTTGATCTCCGGCTGGCCGAACTGCGCGTCCTCGGCGGCATCCTCAGATCGCAGCACAGGGCCAGCTCGCAGCCGCCGCCCAGGCAGAAGCCCTGCACCGCCGCCACGCTGGGCTTGCCCAGGCCCGTCAGTTTGGCCCGAAAATCGCCCCGAGTGCGGGCTTCCAGCGACTCGATCGGCCCCTCCTCGAAGCTGCCGTCGGCCAGGTCGATGCCAGCGCAGAAGGCCCGCCCGGGGCCGGCCAGCAGCACCGCCCTGACATCGGGATCGGCCGCGCAACGGTCGAAGGCCGCGGCCAGCTCGCCGCGCATGGCGAAGCTCAGCGCATTGAGCTGCTCCGGCCGGTTGAGGGTAATGCGCGCCACGCGCTCCTGCACCTCGAACAAGATGGTCTCGAACTCAGCCATGGTGTTCTCCTGAATAGCGCGCCACCAGATCGCGCTTGAGGATTTTGCCGATAGCACTCTTGGGCAGGCTTTCGGCGAAGATCAGCCGCTTGGGGCATTTGTAGCCTGGCAGCTGCCGGCGGCAGGCGGTCATGATCTCGGCCTCAGCCGCGCTGCCCACCACCACGGCCGTGATGGCCTCACCCCATTTTGGATCCGGCAGTCCGATAACCGCGACTTCACTGACCCCCGGCAGTCCGGCCAGGACGCTCTCCAGCTCGCTGGCATGGACGGTCTCGCCGCCGGTGACAATGGCGTCCTTCTGCCGGCCGGCCAGGTGCAGGTAGCCCTCATTGTCGAGCTGGCCTAGGTCGCCGGTGTGCAGCCAGCCGTCGATCAGCACCTGCGCCGTGGCGCTGGGGTCGCGCCAGTAGCCGCTCATCGCGGTTGGCGAGCGGACCACGATCTCGCCGGCTTGGCCGGGCTCCAGCGGCTGCCCGGCCTCACCCTCGATGCGGAGGTGCGTGCCGGGCGGGCCGACGCCCACGCAGCTGGCGGGCTTGATCGGCCCGCTGCCCGGATACTCATAGCTGGCGATGTTGCTGACCTCGGTCATACCGTAGGTGGTCTCCAATGGCAGACCCGGAAAGCGCTCCAGGATGCGCGCCCGCATGGCCTCTGGCAGCGGGCCGGCGGTCCACTGCAGGTAGCGCACCGAGCCGAGGTCGTAGGGACGCCGGTCCAGCTCATCGAAGATGGCGTTGGCCACCAGTGTGGGATGCAGGTAAAGCCTGGTGACTCGGTGGCGCTGCACGGCCTCGAGCAGCGCCCGGGCATCGAAGGCGCGCATGCTGACGAGGGTCGCGCCCGCGGCCAGCGCCGCGAACGGCCCCGTGAGCGAACCGCCGGTGTGGTACATCGGCGCGCGCCCGAGGTACACCTCGTCGTGGGCGATGCGGGCCGCCAGCATGCCCAGGCCCCAGGTCACGCTGAGATGGCTGCGTACTGCGCCCTTCGATGTGCCGGTCGTGCCGGCCGTGTAGTAGATGGCGCAGGGGTCGGCCAGGCCGATCTCGACGCGTGGCGGCGCCAGCGCTTCGCCCTGGACCAGGTCCTCGTACGAGAACACCCCGGCCGGCGGCCGCTCGACGCGACCCAGGATAGCTCGCACCGAGGGCAGCTCGCGCCGCAGCTCGGCCATGGCGGGCACGAACTCGGCCTCGGTCAGCACTGCCGCCGCCCCGCAGTCGCCGATGGTGGCCTGCAGCTCGGCCGCCAGGGCACGCGTGCTCAGCGGCACGGCGATGGCGCCCAGCTGGACGCTGGCCCACCAGCTCTCGATGAACCGCGGGCCGTTGTGGAACAGCATCGCCACCCGGTCGCCTTTGCCGACGCGCAGCGCCGTGAGCGCGTGCGACAGGCGGTCGACGCGGCGCAGCAGCTCGGCGTAGCTGAGCTGCCCGTCCTCCCAGAGGATGGCCGTCTTGGCCGGGTTGCGCTCCGCCGCTCGGCGCAGCAGCTCAGCGGCATTCAGGGCCTGCATCGCCGTCAAAGTATGGGCGCGTCATCGACGAATCGTCGATACTCGGCAACAACATGGCGAAATCGTTCCGTGACATGGTGGATGAAGGCCGCTTCGAGGATGTGTCCATCATGGATGGCGGCACCGCCGAGGCCTCCCAACCGAGTAGCCATTAACCCGCACGAGCTACGCGTTATCTCATATCTGGCGCCCGGCCTGCCGGAGGGCCTGTTCCACGTCGTGGTAGACGCTGTGGCGCGTGCCCTCGGCATGCCCTGCTCAGTCGAGTTCGACGCCAGCTCCTCCGGACCAACCGACGATGCTCCAGATCCGTTCACCGAGGGCCGCTGCGACGCCGGCTTCATGTGCTCGCCCGCGCTGTTGTGGCTGCGCCGCGGCCCTAACCCGGCAGTCGAGCTGGCCGGCGCGGCGCTGGTCTTCGACGACCCCCGCGCCAAAGGCCAGCCCGTCTATTTCTCGGACGTGGTCGTCGCCACCGCCAGCCCATTTGGGGCTTTCGCTGACCTTCGTGGCCACACCTGGGCCTATAACGACGTCTACTCGTTGAGCGGCTATTTCTCCCTGCTGCAGGAGCTGCGGCGGGTTGCTGAGGACCTCACGTTCTTCGCTCGCGTAGTCAACACCGGCTCGCATTTCAATTCTCTCGACGCCATCGTGGCCGGCCAGGCCGACGCGGCCGCAATCGACTCCAACGTGCTCGCGCTGCGCCTGCGAGATCGCCCCGAGCTCCGCGATCGGGTCCGCGTCATTGCCTCCTGGGGCCCGTTTCCCACCCCTCCCGTGGTTCTGCGCGCCGGCTTGAGGAAGGACCTGAAGCTGAGGCTTACGAGCGCGCTTCTGGAGGCGCATCGTCACGAGGCCACTCGGGTTGCCCTGGCGCGCTATGGCGTGCTGAGCTTCGACGCCGTGGACAAGGGCTTCTACGAGGCGGAGCTTGCCAGCCTGGCGGCGATCCCGGAGAGGCTCCAGTGCGAAGCCAGAGATGGCGACAAATCCACAGGAGCTGACGGCTGACTGCTTACGCCGTGGTGACGCCCTCGGAGACGAGCTTCAGCGCGTCGTTGTACTTGGCCAGCAAGGACTCGGCCAGGGGCAGTACTTGGCTGGCGCTGGGCGACTGCTGCTTGAGCAGCGCCACCGACACCTGGGACATCTGGTCCTCCACCTGGCGGTACATATCGGCCGAGCGGTCCTTCACGTAGGACTCGACGTCGTCCCAGCGGTCGTCGAACTTCTTGTACTCGGTCTTGGCCATGGCCACGTCGGCCTTCTTGAGCGCGGCGATCGTGTGGCGCAGCGGCAGACGCACATCGCGCAGCTCGGCCAGCTGGTTCAGCACCGGGTTCGGCGCGGGACCGGCCTGGGCCAGCTTGATGGCCTCGCCGTAGCTGGTCTGGACCTGCTGCACCAACGGCAGGACCTCATCGGCCTTGGGCGAGGCGCTCTCCAGCAGCTGCTTGTCCACCTTGCCCTGGACGTCCTCGATCTGGCGGTAAAGCGGCTCGGAGCGGGCCTTGACGTACACCTCGACGGCGTTCCAGCCGTCGTCGAACTCCTCGAACGAGCGCTTGGCGCTCGCCACGTCGCTCTTCTTGAGGCTGTCCACCGTGGCGTTCAGCGGATCGCCAGCGCGTTGCAGCCGCTGGACCTCGGACGAGCTGGGGGGCTTGGCCGCCAATGCGCTAGAACCGGCTGGTTTGGGGGCGCTTGGGGCTGGCTGGGAGGACGCCGGCGCGGCGCTGCCGCAGGCCGCCAGGAGCAGGATTCCGGCGAAAGCGGGACTGAGTGCAAGGCGCGAGCGGTGCAGCATAAAGTTAGCCTACCCTAAAAAGTGCGATAAGGCAAGGCTTAGCAGTTACGATTCGGTCGATGCCCGTCCCCGAGCGCGTGCGCAGCCGCAAGTTCTATTTCGAGCCGGAGGAGCTGCCGCAGGAGGCCAGGGCAATGCTGGCCAAGATGCTCACCGTCCAACTGCAGTCGGAGTACGGCGATGCGCCGGATCGCTCGGGCGCGGTCTGCCCCACGATCGAGGACAAGACCTGGCTGGACCTGCAGCTGTCGCAGGAGAAGGAGCACGGCCTGGGCGTGGCGCTCATGCTGCGCAGCCTGGGCGTCGATCCCACCGAGTACATCAGGGAGGCCGAGGCGTCCATCACGGCCGGCGCGCGCAAGCTGGACTACTTCCGGAAGCGCATGGAGGATTGGGTGGAACGCACCATGACGCGTGTGCTGGCCGAGCGCACCGGCGCCATCCAAACCGTGGCCGGCCTGGGCACGTGGTACGTGCCCCTGGCGGTGTGGCATGCCAAGAACTACAAGGACGAGGCCCAGGGCCACACGGTGATGGGCGTGCAGTACGCCCAGCGGCTCATCGCGGAAGGCCGCCGCGACGAGTGCCAGCGGGCGGTGGACAAGTTCTACCCATGGTGCCTGGACATCTTCGGCGGTGTCGATACGCCCAACGAGCGCAAGTACCTGGATACCGGCATCAAGATGCTGACCAACAACCAGACGCGCAAGCTGTGGATTCGTTCGCTCGAGCGCGATCTGAAGCTGCTGGGCTTGAGCATGCCGGCCGATCGCTGGCAGGGCGATCGCCAGCGCTACCCCGAGGAGGCCGGCGATCCCGTGGCGGTCTACCTGGACGTGGACGAGGTGCCGGCCGAGGTCAAGCCCTGGCTCGCCAAGCTGCTGCGGGTGTGGGTGCAGTCCAAGTACGCGCGCCAGAGCGATCCCGTCGTGTTCGCCGTGCCGACCCCCGAGCAGAAGGTCGAGACCGGCCACCAGCTGCGCGACGAGCGGGCCTTCGGGCTGCAAATGGCGCGATTGCTGCGCGGCCTGGGCGAGGACCCCGATCCGATTGCCGACGAGGCCGAGCGGAGCCTGGAGGGCGGCCGCCGGAAGGTCGATTTCCTGAAGCAGCCGCTCAGCTACGACTGGGCTGAGTGCTGTCTGCAGCAGCTGCTGGCCACGCGCGCCAACGCCGTCGCCAGCCTGGCCTGCTTCGGCAGCTGCCTGGTGCCACTGGGAGCTTGGGCGGGCCAGCACTACGCTTTTCAGATGCACGCGTTTGAGCTGTGGCAGGCCCGCTGCCAGGCGCTGGTTGCCGGCGGGCAGCGTGAGCCGCTGCAGGCAGCCTTAGATACGTGGTATGCGCACGCCGTCGACGTCTTCGGCGCTGACGACAGCGCCAACGAGGAGCGCTACTGCGAGCTAGGCATCAAAACCGCCCGCAATGGCCATGTCCGCCAGATATTCATCGATGTGATCGGCCGCGATCTGGACGCTCTCGGTGTCGGTGCTCCCGACTTGTACCAGGGCGCGCGACGCCGCTATGCGCCGTTTGCCCGGCCCGAGCACAACACCGCCGCCGCATTGGTCTAAAACGGAATTTGTCCATATAATTCCGTCGCCTCATTCTTTTCGGTCTTCTAGGGGGTTCCGTATGTTTCGGTCGATTGCCGGTGGGCTGGTTCCCGCCGGGCTCGCTCTAACCTTTCTGGCGGCGCCGATGGCGGCGGTGGCCGCCGACACAGCGTCGAGCTCGACAGCCCCGCTGCCGTCGGGCATCCTCATGATCACCCAGGACGCGGCCATCGGCGCCGCGCCCGGCAAGGCCATCACCTTCCCGGTCCAGGTCATGAACAACACCACCAAACCCACGCGCATCAAACTCAGCGTGGCCGCCGCGCCCAAGGATTGGGCGCCGGTCTTTCAGGACCGCGGCTATGACGTCACCGAGATCGATCTGCTGCCCGGCAAGGACAACACCGTCACATTCCAGATCACGCCGCCCACCAACACGCCCGGCGGCGCGCAGCGCATCAGCCTGCAGGCGGTGACAGATGACGGCCTCAGCACTAAGCTGGACCTGGGCGTCACCATCGCCGCCAATGCCGGCGGCGGCAACCTCAAGCTGACCACCGATTATCCGCTTCTGCGGGGTGCCAGCGGCTCCAAGTTCGAGTTCAAGGCGACCATTGCCAACAACACCGGCAAGGACAACGCATTCGGCCTGTCGGCCACCGCGCCCGGCAACGACTGGCTGGTCTTCTTCCAGCCGTCTTTCGACCAGAAGCAGATCTCCAGCATCCAGGTCAAATCCGGCAGCACCCAGGACGTGAACGTCGAGGTGCAGTCGCCACAGACGGCCAAGCCCAACGACTTCCCGATCGGTGTCAAGGTCAGCGATGACGCCGGCAACAGCGCCAACGTCGACCTGAAGGTGACCATCATCGGCAACTACAAGCTGGACATCAATCCCCAGCAGCAGCTGAACACCAACGCCACCGCCGGCCAGGCCAAGACCGTCCAGATCGTGCTGGCCAACACCGGCTCAGCGCCGGTCCAGAACATCAGCCTGGCGGCCAACGGCCTGCCCAGCGGCTGGACTATGACTTTCGCTCCCGACAAAGTTGACTCGATCGACCCCGGCACCTTGCGCCAGGTTCAAGCCACGCTGACGCCGACCGCCAAGGCCATTGCCGGCGACTATTCGATCAGCCTGGCGGCGACCAGCACGCAGGCCTCGGTGAACAAGGATTTCCGCGTCACGGTCGAGACCCCCACGATCTGGGGCTGGGTCGGCCTGGGCATCGTGGTGGTTGTGGTCGCCGGTCTGGTGTGGATGTTCGCCAGCTACAGCCGGAGGTAGCAGATGGCTGCGCTGGTTGAAACCCAGCAACTTACTAAGCGCTACGGCGAGCGCACGGCCGTCGATGACTTGAATCTGACAATCCAGGAGGGCGAGATCTTCGGCCTGCTGGGCCCCAACGGCGCCGGCAAGACGACCACCATCCTCATGCTGCTGGGTCTGACGGAGCCCACGGCCGGCGGCGCCACAGTGGCGGGCTTGGACCCGCAGCGCGAGGCGCTCAAGGTCAAGCGCATCGTCAGCTACCTGCCGGAGAATGTCGGCTTCTACGACGATATGAGCGCGCTGGCCAACCTGCGCTACATCGCCGAGCTCAACCGCATCCCGCGCAAGGAGGCCGAGGACCTCATCGACGAGGCCCTGACCGAAGTTGGACTGAGCGAGCGGGCCTTTGACAAGGTCGGCCAGTTCTCGCGCGGTATGCGGCAGCGCCTGGCGATTGCCGACGTGCTGATCAAGCGGCCGCGGCTGGCCTTCCTGGACGAGCCCACGCTGGCCCTCGACCCTGACGGCGTCAACCAGATCCTGGAGCTCATCCTCAAGCTGCGCCGCGAGCGCCACGTGACCATCCTGCTGTCGTCGCACCTGCTCGAGCAGGTGCAGCGCATTTGCGACCGGATCGGCATTTTCGTCAAAGGCAAGCTGGTGGCGCTGGGCGGCATCGAAGAGCTGGGCGTGAAGCTCGCTTCGGACAACGGCCGCGTGGTCGAGATTGGCGCCGAGCCGCTGAACGAGGACCTGA
>DATGVV010000544.1:0-12294 GCA_035299885.1 Chloroflexota bacterium
GGCCTGGAACGCCAAGTACTCCGGCCGCTATGCGTCCACTGACTCGGCCATGGGCTACAGCGCCGGGCAGATCCTGGAAGCAGCCCTCAAGAAAGTCAACGGTAATGCCGAGGACGCGCAGGGGTTCCTGAAAGCGCTCTATGAGGTCGACATCAACACCGCCAAGGGCCACATGAAGCTCGACGCCGACCACGACATCGTCGAGAACGTCTACGTGTACGAGCTGGTGGCTCAGGGCGACCGAATTGGCCACAAGCTGCTGGACACGTACAAAGATGTCTCCAAATCATGGACACGCAGCCCGCAAGAGCTGGAGCATTTCCCCTTCGGCACCCTCAAGGGCAAACTGGTCGGCTTGACGAAGGATCAAGTGGAACAGCTGGCCAAAGCCTAGACCGGACCTCATTCGGCGAAGCCGCGGGTGGCCCGCGGCTTCGCCGACAAAATCCTAAGCCGCCACAGTCTGCCGCACCGCGGCGCCGAAGAACTCCAGCAGCAGCCGGTTGCACTCCTGCGGCTTGTCGTTCTGCACCTGATGGCCCGAGCCCTCCACCACGTGGAAGGGCACGTGGGGGTACAGCTCGTGCATTCCGTGACCCAGCGGATCCAGGGGCGGCGGAGCGGTCGGCGCCACCCCAGATCATGCACCACGGCACAGCGAGCTTGCCCAAACGCTCCCGCACCTCGTAGACCTGACGCTCGCTTGGATCGTTGGCCAGCACCTTCCTGAACGCCTCGAGTGACCCGTGCATCTCACGATGCCCTGGTTGCGAGGCAATGGCAAAGCGCGCGTCCAAGAGCTGGTCAGTGATCTTGGCCGGATCGTTCACGATCACCGACAGGAAGCTGCGCATCGATTCGCGCGAGCCGTCGAAACGCGGCAGGGGCGAGGCCTTGCCCTGATCGCTCAAGCCGCAGGCCTTGGCCAGTGTGCCGGTGCTGATCAGGCCGGCTTGCTTGACCCAGGCGGGGCGATCGAGCGCGTACTTGATGGCCACGTACGCGCCTTGTGAGTTGCCAACCACGCGCACCTGTTTCAGGTTGAGCGCGTCCACAAAGCCGGCCACGTGGTTTACCAGCGTTTGAAACGAGTACTCGATGAGCGGCCTGTCGGTCTCGCCATTCCCGATGAGATCGATGGCGTAGACGTGGAAATGCTCGGCCAACGCCGGGATCGTGTTGGCCCAGCCGCTGGCGCCCGACGCACCGGGGCCGCCGCCGTGAATCAGGACGACCGGCTCACCTTCGCCGGCGTGGACGTAGTGGGTGTGGAGGCCGTAGACGGTTTCCCGCATCGCCTGTACCTGCGGGACGACGACCCAGCCTGATCGGAAGCTCTCAGCCAATGCTCGCTCCCGGATGGCAAATTTAGCCTGGTCATGGTACACGCCGAGGCGTCGCCCGCAACGGAGGCGAACGCGGCCCGAGCAAAGCGCGTACACTGTCCAGTTGCCACCATCGAGCGGACGTTTCAACTGTGGAGGACTAAGCCCATGAGCCGCCTGGTCTCAACCATTTTGGTGGCCCTGTTCTCGTTATCCGCCTGTGGTTCGAGCGGCGCTGTGCAGCCATCCGCTACAGCGGCCGGCAAGCCGGCCTCAGCTCCCGCCAGCGTAAAGCCTTCGCTCGGGAACGTCACCGTGTCCATCCCGGCCCAATCGCTTTCGCAGTTCCCGCTCATGGTGGGCAAGACGGCCGGCATCTTCGAGCGGCACGGCATCAACCTCACCATCAGCCAGATGAAGACCGACGCGGCCATCGCGGCGGCGATTAGCGGCGATGCCGCGTACAGCACGCCGGCCGGCAGCTTGATACGCGCTATCGGCCAGGGAGCGCCGCTCAGGCTCATCGCCACGGTCATGGACAAGTCCAACCATTTGATGCTGGTCAATCCCAAAACCGTGCCCAGCGCGAAAGACCTCGCCGGCAAGCGAGTGGCCGTGAATGCTTTGGCCGACAACACGCAGCTCGAAGCGGAAGCGGTGTTCACCCATTTCGGTGCGGACAAGAAGAGCGCCACGTTCGTGGTGATGCCGGACGACGGGCCCAAGGTTGCCGCGCTGCAGGCGGGCAGCGTCGACGCGGCCATCGTCACCATCCCCTGGAACTTCAAGGGAGAGGAGCTCGGCTTGCGCGTTCAGGCGAATCTGGCGGACGTTCTGGCGCTGCCCACGTCAGTGCTGGCCACCGCTACGCAGAACATCGCCAGCCGGCCGGCAGCCGTTCAGGCGATGGTTGACGCCACGCTGGAGGCGACGAGCTATACCAGGCAGAACAAAGCCGAAGTCGTCCGCCAGATTGCCAAGTTCTACGAGCTGCCTGATCAGCAGGCCGAGAAGGCATTCGATCTTTCGAAGGACGCGTGGTCCGCTACCGGGGTGCTTTCGAAGGAAGCTTTCGACAACGCCGCCGCGCCGCTCAACCTCAATCCGCCGCTGGCGCTGGACAAAGCCTGGGACCCACAGTTCGTGCAGCGTTCCGGCGTGAAGTAGTCCTCGACAGAACTAACCCAGTTCTGATACACATAGTGCCGTTATGTCGGACATCCTTGGGCTGACTTTGGCCCATTTCCCGTATTTGCGTTTGAAGCACTACCACATGCCGAGCGTGCTCACCGGCAACCTTGGCCGCGGCTGGATCGACAAGCCCCACCTTAAGGACCCCGCTAATTGGCCGCAGCGGATGCGCGAGGAATGGGGCGACGATCAGGGCGTGGCGACCGGAAAGAAAGCGCAAGACCACGAGATCGAACAGTTCCGCAAGGTGCGGGCGTCTTTGGACGACTTCAAGCCCGACCTGATCGTCATCTTCTACCGCGACCTTGGCGAGAACTTCAAGAACTTCGCGAAGGTGCCCTATTGGATCCATGGGCACGAAAAAGTCGACCTAAAGCTCTTCCAAATCTTTGGCAATCGCGAGAACTACTGGGAAGAGGATCCGGATCGGGTAGACACCATCAAAGGCCACCCCGAAGCGGCATACCTCCTCACCCGGAAGCTGCAGGATGCGGGCCTGAATCCGCTCCTGGCACTCGAACCCATGGCGCCCCTGGGCCTTGGCCACAACGCTCTGGCCACCATCCTGCATCTGGACTGGGATCGCCACGAGTTCACGACCCCTGTGCTCCCGGTGGCGGTAGACCCGTTCGGGTTCCTGCGAACGCGAAACAACGAAGGCATGTCGCCCTGGAATCGGGACCTTCCCCGTCCGCTGCTGCCCAAGGAGGGGTTCGATCTGGGACGGCACGTCGCTCGGGTGTTCAAAGCCAGCCCCTGGCGCGTAGCGCTGGTGGCCGGCACCGGCTGGTCACATGCAAACGACTCTGGTTGGGAGTTCGAGCGCCTGCACCAGGACATCGAGGCAGACCTCGAGCGGTACGAGGAATGGCGAAACAACCAGTTCGATCGCTGGGGCGAGAACTTCAACTTCGAGGACATGGAGCAGCACGCTCAATGGGAGCTGCTCATGTCCATCATCATCGCCGGAGCGATGACAGAGGTCGGGGCCAAGGTGCGGTACAGCGACTTCTTCGCCAGCCTGGTCCTCAACAGCAGCTGGGTGACCACCGTCTTCGAGGTGAAATAGGCGTGGGACGACTGGATGGCAAGGTAGCACTGATCTTCGGAGCCAGTCCCAACAACGGTGGGACCATCGCGCATTTCATGGCGCGCGAAGGCGCCAAGATCGCTGCCAACGACATCGTGCCTGAAGTCGGCGAAGATACCGCGGAGTTCTTAGGGTCGCGCGGCTACGACGCGTTCGCGGTTCCTGGCGATGCCTCTCAGAAGGACGAAGCGGAATCCATCGTTGAGCGCGCCGTCGAGCACTTCGGGTACGTGGACACGATTGTTAACCTGGCCGGACGGCAGTTTCGCTGGCCGGTGACCGAGGTCAACTTATACGACTGGAACCGGCAGCTGGAAGGGTTCGTTACCGGCGGCATGCTCACTACGAAGTACGCCGCTCGGTCGATGATGGACAAGGGGCGCCAAGGCTGCATCCTCCACATCGTCTCGTCCGCGGGCCACTATGGCGAGGCGGGCAACTCGGGCTACTCGGCGGCTAAGGCGGGGCTGCTGAACTTCGCCCGGGCGGCGGCAATGGACCTGGCGCACGCCGGCATCCGGGTGAACACCATCACCCCTTATTTCATGGAGCACAACCTGCACCGCTTCGGACCGCCGAGCTCGTTCCGTACTCGCTACACCGCTACGGCGGAGGATTTCCTGAAGAGCGTCCCCATGGGCCGTTTCCCTCGCGCCAGCGACCTAGCCTACGCGGCGATCTTCCTGGCCTCGGATGAAGCATCCTTCATCACCGGCATCGACATCCCGGTGGACGGCGGGGTGCGCGCCAAGTACCCGCCCTGGATGCCGGGCAACTATACGGGGATCAGCATTGAGGAATACATCCGCAACAACCCGCCGCAGCGTTACGGCGAGCCAGTGGAGGAGACAGGCTAGCCCAACGACCTACTGAATCGACTTCAGGAACGATTCGTCGATGAACTCCTCGGGCTTGGCGCTCCTGGCCTTGGGATCGTCGGCAAAGCGCAAGACATTCGTGATGCCGTCGGGGTCAATTGTCGGCACTTTCTTTGCCGACCACACCGCCGTCCAGGGGGTATAGCCGGCCTCGGCCACCTCGGGCGACGCCTGGATATACCGAGCCAGCGTGTTGACCACAGTGGACTTGTTGGCCGGATCCGCGACGTAGTTCCAGCCCTGCTGATAAGCCCTGAGGAAGCTCTTTACGACTTCCGGATTGTCCTTGGCGTAGCTGCGCTTCACACCGATGACGCTGAAATTCAGTGGCACGCCGAGCTTGACACCATCCACGAGCTGGACAAAGCCGCCTTCTTTCGCCGCGCGAGCACCTTGGTCATGACCCATGATGGCCGCCTGGACCACACCGTTGGTCAGCGCCGCGTAGACGGTGGTGGTAGTGCCTCCGGCGGCGACGATCTTGACCTTGTCGAGCATCTTGAAATGGTCCAGGAACAAGCGCGCGGACACGTCGGTGCTGCTGCCAACGGATGTCACGCCGACCGTCTGGCCGGCCAGATCCTCGACGGACTTGAACTTCTTGTCGGCCATGAGCACGAACACCGGGACGTCGCCGAGCGTGGCAATGGATGTGACGGGCGCGCCGGCCAGGACGGCACGCGTGACCTCATTTGCGCCCAAGCCATCCAGCTGCACCTCGTCGGCGAGCAGAGCCGGGACCGCCGCGGGACCGTTGATCTGCTGCAGGGTGACGTCGAGGCCGTTCTTGGCGTAGATGCCGGTCTCCTTGGCCATGTAGAACGGAGCGAAGGGCACGGCGAACTGCGAGAAGCCAACCTTGATGGCCTTTGAGGCCTGCCCGCCTGAAACGGCAGGCTTGGCGCTCTGAGCGGGCGCTGAGTTCGCTGGGACCGAGCCTGGTGCCGCTGCCGCACTGGGCTTGGCAGCCGCGGAAGCCGGCGGCGAGGATGCTGGTGCCGCCTGACCGCTGCAGGCGGCCAGAGTCAGCATCGCTCCGAGAGCCATTGGCAGGGTTGCTCGCCGTAAGAGCGCCTTCATGTGTCCTGCCTCCCCTTTGTCATTCTGAGCGAAGCGAAGACTCCGCTGCCTGGGACGGATTCTTCGGCTGCGGCCTCAGACTGACATGGCCTTTTAGCCCTGTCCTGCTGCCGCCTCTGGCTGCTTCTCCCCGGCGGCTTGCGCCATGCCGTGACCATTCCCACCCGAGCCATTCGCCCCATTGGAGCCATCGGCCCCGTTCGCGCCATGCGCCTTGGCGACCGCGAAGGAGCGATCAGCTTGGTCCTTGTCGCGTGGCGGCTTGCGCAGGTTGAGCTCCGGGGCTGAAAGCACCATCTTGCGCCACTCGATGGTCTGCTGGTCGCTGACAGATGGCCGCTCCGGCCGGTCGTAGTAAAGGTCAATAGCGCCGGGTGAGTCCTGCTCGGAGAAGTTCTTGTTCATGGCCCAGTTGTGGAACAAGTTCCATTGCAGCCATTCATGCACGCGGCCAACCCAGGTGCCACGCCGAGCGGCGTGGAAGTAGAACATGCGAGTCTCGTTCTCCCTGACCGGAATGGCCCAGCGGGTGTACATGTGGGTGCCGTAGTTTAAGCGCACGACGCTTGGCAGGTGCTGCCCAGTACCCCATTCTTCGCTGACCTGGAACGGCGGGCGGAACTTGGCGCGTACACGATCGGTCCATTCGAAGAACCACGTCCACAGCAGACGCCAGCGATGGGTTGGCCACTTGCGGCCGAGCAGCGGATAGTAGTCCTGGTACGGACGGTTCGGCATCTGTCCAAGCTGCCGAGCGCTGCCGATCCGCCCTGGCGCAGCGAGCCGGTGGGCTCCCACGCGATAGGGCTTGCCAGCCATGGGCAAGGACGAGGGCAGCATAGGTCGCATAAGCATCAGCATGGAATTGCGATGCACGTAACGAACGTGCGAATCGGCATAGTTCTCGACAGCCGGCCGCCAGTTGCACGGCCAGCTGTTCCTCCAGTTGAACAGCTGGACTGAATCGTCCAGGAACTCTTCCGGAATGCAATCCTCGAGTGGTGCGGGCTCGCCCGCACCCATCCACATCCAGACGACACCCTTGATCGTGGCGGTGGGATAGACCTTCGCTCGCAGCTTGCCGGGCATGGGTGAGAGTGGCCCCTCGCCCAAGGCGGCGATGCACAGGCCGGTTTCATCGAACGTCATCCCGTGGTAGAAGCAGGAGATGGTGCCCTTGAAGTCACAGCTTCCCTTGGACAGCTTCGCGCCGCGATGTGGACAAGCGTTGTCGACCGCAACCACGTTGCCGCTCTTGCCTCGGAAGAAGCAGATGTCGTCGCCCAGCATGGTGACCATAACAGGCTTCTTGGAACCGACTTCTTTGTCGAGGAGGACCGGATACCAGTACTCGCGCAAGCCTAGAACCGGAAGCAGCTCGCGCGTGTCGCGCGACTGGGGGCTGGGATTGGCATGACTGCCATCGGATGGCGTCTTTGCCGTGGTCACTGCCATTGATCTGCTCCTATGAAACCAGCAAACGCCGCACTGTGCTACAAGCCGACTGTCTCTGCGGATAAGCTACCACCTGGCACCAGGCAAGGCAAGCTCTTTTACGACCGCGTCGCACTTGCCTTTCTATCGGTGCGGCCTGCACAATAGACCGGAATCCAACAGGTAGGAGCGGGAGAGTCACGTGGCCCAATGTCAAGACGATCCATTGAGCTCTGCGCGCTTGAGCCGCCGTAGCCTGGTGAAGCTGGCCGGCGCGGCCGGCGCATGGCTGACGGCCGGCGGCCTACTGGCCGCCTGCGGCGGCACGGCTGGCAGCAGCAACCCACCCGCCACAGCAAGCTCGAAGCCCGCAGGATCTTCGCCAGCCGGGGCCACAGCTGGGTCTAAAACCGAGGCAGCCAGCCCCGCGCCATCCCAAGCCGCCGCAGCGGCTGGCGCAAGCGCGCCACCTGCGCCCAAGAGCTGGGACGAGCTGCTGGCAGCGGCCAAGGCCGAAGGCAAGGTGGTGGTCACTGGCGCGCCTGACCCCAACACCCGTCAGAACCTGCCGGCGGCCTTCAAGCAGCGCTTCGGTATCGACCTGGAGTACCTACCCGACGCCACAGCCGTCACGGCCCGCCTACAGGGTGAACGCGCTGCTGGACAGTACAACCTCGACGCCGAGATCAACGGCAGCGATTCCGTGTACGTCACCCTGTATGCCAATGGTTGGCTGGACCCGTTCAAGTCCGCCCTTCTCCTGCCCGAAGCGGCCGACGCCTCCAAATGGAAGCCCGGCGGCCCCTGGTTTCGCGATCCCAAGGGCGACACGGTGCTGCAGCTGTTCGCCACGGCCTCGCCCAATGTGACGCTTAACGCCGATGTGGTGAAGCCGACGGACATTCCAACCGGCGACTCGCTGCTGGATCCTAAATGGAAAGGCAAGATCTGCGCCTTCGACCCCTCGGTGAACGGCGCCGGCCTGGCTATTGGCTCGGCGCTGTACGTGGCGAAGGGCGAGGACTACGTGTCGAAGCTGTACAAGGGCCAGAACGTCGTGCTCACCCGCGACTACAAGCAGCTGGCCGACTGGATCGCGCACGGCAATTACCCGATTGGCCTGGCTGTACCCCAAAACTACCTGGACGACTACGTCAAGGCTGGCCTGAAGTTCGCTCAGCCGGAGCTCCCGGACGCGCCCGACGGCACGAACGGCGGCTTCGGCCTGCTCGTCGTCCTTAACCGGGCGCCGCACCCCAATGCCGCCCGCGTGTTCGCCAACTGGATGGCCAGCCCAGAGGGCATGACCATCTACAGTAAGACGCAGTTCCAGGTGCCGGTCCGGAGCGACATCGATCCCAACTGGCTGCCCCCGCGGGTCATCCCCAAGCCGGGGGTCAAATACCTGGACACCTACGATTATGAATTCCAGACCAAGCAGCGGACCAACATTCGCCAGTTCTACGAGAAGCTGCTCAAGTAAGCGCCAAGGAGAGTCCCGAACAGCATGCCACTTCGAGAACGCCACGGAAACTTGTTCCCCTATGACCGCTTTATGGAAGAGGAGGGCCTGCCCATCCATCGAGCCGTAGTCGGCGTCGACGACGTCACGACGCTGCCTCGCGCTCCGTGGAAACGCACGGGAGGAACCGGCACGTTTATCCAGCTGGAGGGCACCTTTCAGTCAGAGCGCGGCATTTACGTCGCCGACATTCCCGGGGCTGGTCAGCTCGAGCCGGAGAAACACCTCTATGAGGAGGAGATTTTCGTCCTGCAAGGCAACGGCACGGCGGAGGTATGGCAGGGCGATGGCAAGAAGCTCACCTTCGAGTGGGGCGAGTCGAGCGTGTTCGCCTTTCCGCCGAACACGTGGCACCGGCTGTACAACGGCTCTAGCCGGCCGGCCATCGTTATGGGTGTGACCACGGCGCCTCAGGTCATGAACGCCGTTCGCGACCCGGACTTCGTGTTCAACTCCGACTATCAATTCGCCGACCTGTACCAGGAAGGCGACCGCTATTTCGCCGACCCCGGCCAGCGCACGACGGAAGGCTCATATCGAGGCGTGATCTGGCATACCAACATGATCCCGGATGCCCGCCGCGCCTTGCTGGACGACCTCGAGCGCAAGGTATCGGGCGGACAGCTCACCGGCTACCGCATGGGCGACGAGTTCCCCCACGGCCACATCTCCCAATGGCCCGCCGGGCGCTATCACAAGGCGCATTACCACGGACCGGGGGCCATCCTCCTAGGATTGGACGGCGAGGGCTACGTGCTGGCCTGGCCGTCCTCGCTGGGGCCCCATCCCTACCAGGATGGGCACGGCGACCAGGTGCTCAAGGTCAACTGGAGCCGCAACAGCATCTACAGCCCGCCCAATGCCTACTTCCACCAGCACTTGAATTCCGGCTCAGGGCCGGCCAAGCACATCGCGGTCTACGGGGCCAAGCTGCCGTTGGGCGTCCACGCCCTGGACGATGGCGAAGGCTTCGTCGGTTATGTCAGCTACCGCGAGGGCGGGACCCTCATCGAGTACGAAGACGAGGACCCGCAGGTCCGCCGTGACTTCGAAGCGGAGCTGGCCAAGAAAGGCATCCAGTACGCCATGCCGGTGGTGGCTGGCCGCTAGGAGCGCGTAGGCAGAACAGTCATGGGCGCCTGGTTCCGTTCCTATGAGAAGAAGTTTGAACGGGCTCTGGAACGGGACCGCGCCCAGGGCATGCCGGAAGGACCGGCATGCATGCATCCGGCCAGTGGTGGCGGCTGCGCGCTGGCTCAGCCGGTAGACGCCAGAAAAGACATTCGATCGCTGATTCCGCCGCTAGGGCTGCGGGAGTACTGGTACCCGGCTCTGCCCGCCAAGAAGGTCAGTCGCAAACCGCTGTACTGGGTCATGCTGGGCGATGAGCTGGTGTTTTTCCGGGACGAACAGGGCGAAGTTGCAGCCCTCAGTGACGTGTGCCCGCACCGCGGCGCCAGCCTTAGCCAAAAGGACAACGCCTTCTACCCAGGCTTCATAACCTGCCCCTATCACGGCGCCACGTATGACGGCAACGGCGAGTGCGTGGCTTTTCTGACAGAGGGCCCGGACTCCAAGATGGTCGGCCAGCTGCGCGCCCGCAAGTACCCCACACGGACGCTGCGGGGCTGGGTGTTCATCTGGATGGGAGAGGGCGAGCCAGCGCCAATCGAAGAGGATGTCCCCCCCGAGCTGCTCGAAGACGAGAGCACGGTTATCCTCAGCACCTATACGTACTGGCGCACGAACTGGATGGTGGCCATTGAGAACCAGAACGACGCCCACAACTGCTTCTTCGTGCATCGCAACTCGGTCAAGCAGCTGACTGGGCTTCAGGCCGGACGCAACCGCACCCCGATTGGGCCGCGTTCCAAAGTGGTGAACGATCGCGCCGTCATCGCCTTGGGGACGAACCAGAGCTACTACGCCAACGACGGCAAGATGCCGTATCAGATGTTCTACCCGGGCGTGCACGCGGTATGGCCACTGCACCGTTGGCGGCTGCTGTGGACGTGGTTCTTCAAGGCGCTGTTCCGGAGGCGGGGCGGCGATCGCTTTCAGACGCCGGAGGAGTGGAGCTCAGCGCACCATCTTCCGTGCGCCGTGCGGGTCAACTACGGGCCGTATATGTACACACGCTACGCCGTGCCGGTGAAGGCCAACATGTCGCGCCAGGTGCTCTTCCACAGCGCCCGCAGGGCCACGGCCGTCGGCCGCCTGCTGGAGAAAGCTCGGTTCCACCTGTACCACAACTGGGTGCAGAACTACAACTTCAGCCGCCAGGACAACGAGGTCGCCTCCCCCTGCCGCTACTGGACTCCGGAGCATCTGTCGGCCACTGACTCGCACCTGGTGCTGCTGCGCAAGTTGGTCGTCGAGCGGTCCCGCGACGCGCTGAAGCGTAAGGAATGTCATTCTGAGCCGTCAGGCGAAGAATCCGTGCCGGTGGCCGCGGATGCTTCGCTGCGCTCAGCATCATAATGACGCTGGATCCTCGCGCGGCAGGGGCCAAGCGCCTCCAGGGCAGGATCGCCATCATCACTGGAGCAGGGCAGGGCATCGGCCGCGCTACGGCCCGCCGCATGGCCGAAGAGGGCGCTTCCATCATGATCGCCGACCGCAATGCGGCCGGCGCCGATCGAACCTGCGCCGAGCTGCGCGAGCACGGTGCCATGGCCGAGGTGCACATCGCGGACGTCAGCCAGCATGAGGCCGCCAAGAATTTGATGGCAGCCACGAAGGAGCGCTTCGGGCACATCGACATCCTGGTGAACAACGCCGGCGGCTCGATGTACGGCCCGAAGCTGGGTTGGGAATACACGCCCGAAGAGCTGATGGCAAACGTCCAGAACAATTTCTGGACGACCATGTGGTGCTGCTGGGCAGTCCTGCCCTACATGGTCGAGCAGCGCTCGGGGGCCATTGTGAACATCGGCTCCAACGCTCCGCAGGGCACGATGCGCCTGCCATACGCCGCGTCCAAGGGCGGCGTCTTCGCCATCACCACCAGCCTGGCCCTAGAGACGGCCACGCTGGGCGTCCGCATCAACTGTGTAGCGCCCCATTGGAGCGTCTCGGAAGACCCGGACGATCGGCTGGTCACGCGCATCCCCGGGCAGGACGCGCCGCGAGATCCCGCCGACGCACAGGCCCAGCACCAGTCTCTCGCGCAGCACCACCTGCAGAATATCCCGATGCGCCGTCCGGGCTTGAAAGAGGAGCAGGCGGCAGCTATTACCTTCCTCGCGTCCGACGACGCTTCGTTCATCACCGGCCAGATCCTGAGCGTCGGCGGCGGCGCCAAGGTACCCTAGACCGCTCTCGCGGAATGTCAGGGGAGTTTCAGGTTGTCGCTCGCGTCGACGAGCTGAAGGATGGGGACATACTGCTAGTGACTGCCGGCGGGCAAGAGCTGGTGCTGGCTCGCGTGGGTGATGAGTTTCTGGCCGTTGAAAGCGTATGTACCCACGCGCTTGGCTACCTGGATCAGGGCGCATTGAGCGGCTACGAAATTGAGTGTCCGCTGCACAGCGGCCGCTTCGACCTCAGGACAGGCGCGGCCACCTGCGAGCCAGCCACCGACGCGATCACGACCTACGAGGTGCGAGTCGAGGGAGAGGCTATCCTCATTGGGCCGGCGAAACCACAACAGGAGAGCGATTGATGGCGTCTGTAGTTGCAGGCATGGGCTCTTCGCACGCCTTTGCCTTTATGGACCCAAGGCGCTGGGACGAACGGCGGCAAGTGACCAGGAGCCGCTACGCCAAGCGCTAC
>DATGVV010000545.1:0-2942 GCA_035299885.1 Chloroflexota bacterium
GCTGCTGGCGGAGCAGCTGCTGAAGCAGCCAAGCACGGCCAAGGTCGCGCTGGTGGCAGATAAGTCGAGCTACGGGCAAGTGCTGGCGGCAGGCATGCGCCAGGCGCTGTCGAAAGGCGGCGCGCTGCCGGTGGCGGAGGAGACCGTCGAGTCCGGCACGAAGGACTTTGCGGCCGTGGTCAGCAAAGTGAAGGCCCAAGCAGCCGGCTCGGTGTTCTACGGCGGGTACGCAGCAGAAGGCGCGGCGCTGGCCAAAGCCCTGCGGGCGTCGGGCGTCCAGCCAACGCTGGCCATGGGGGATGCCGCTGAGGACCAGACTCTGATCTCAACGGGCGGCGCAGCGGTTGAGGGGCTGCTGTTGGCCTACCCGCCAGACCCCAAGCAGGTGCCGTCGGCGGCGGCCTTCCTGGATGCCTATAAGCGACGCTACGGCACAGCGGCCAGCCTGTACGCGCTGTCCACGTATGACACCGTGCGGCTGCTGGCGGATGCGCTGCGGCGAGGTGGGACAGATGCTGAGGCGCTTCGCAAAGCCATCTCCGGGACGCGCGACTTCAACGGCGTCTACTGGGGCAAGATGAGCTTCGACGGGAGCGGCGACCTGCAGGCCCGGACCTACACTTTGTGGACGGTTCGAAACGGGAAGTTCGAGCAAGTAGCCGGCTGAGAAAGGGCCGCCAGTGGCTACACTTGAGCCGATGTTTGGCTTCGGACACGGCCCCGAACTGATCATCATCCTGGTGATCGCGCTTATCGTCCTGGGGCCCGGCAAGATCCCTGAGATCGCCCAGATGCTGGGCAAAGGCATCCGCGAGCTGCGGCAGGCCAGCTCCGATCTGCAGAAGACGTTCGACGTTAACGAGCTGATGAACCCCACACCGCAGCCACCGGTGCCGCCCCCGATGGAGGCGGCCAGCACCACGGAAACCATCCTGCCGCCTCAGGCCGCGGCCAAGCCCAAGCGGACACGCAAGCGAGCCGCCTCTGTGGCAGTTGACGATAGCGGCCTAGCGGCCGCGACACCCTCACCTAGCCTCTCCCGCAAGCGGGAGAGGGAGAGTTTGGAACCTAGCCTCTCCCGCAAGCGGGAGAGGGACAGTTTGCCTCCCGCATAACCGTTAGCGGCGCATGATTGAAGTCCAGAACCTGACCAAGGCGTATGCCGACAAAACGGTCGTTCGTGACCTCACCTTCTCGGTGAGTCCGGGCGAGGTCCTCGGCTTTCTCGGTCCTAACGGCGCTGGCAAAACCACCACCATGCGCATCCTCACCGGGTACATGCCCGCCAGTTCGGGCAAGGCCACGGTGGCTGGCTACGACGTGTTCAGCCAGTCGCTCGAGGTGCGCAAGCGTACCGGCTACATGCCCGAGACGGTGCCCCTCTATATGGAGATGCCGGTCGAGGCCTACCTCAAGTTCGTGGCGCGGCTCAAAGGCCTACCGTCCAGCAGGGTGCCGGAGCGGCTCGAATATGTGCTGGGCGTGTGCCACATCGACGACGTGCGCCAGACGCTTATCAGCAAGCTGTCGAAGGGCTACCGGCAGCGCGTTGGCATTGCCCAGGCGCTGATCCACGACCCCGACGTGCTGATCCTGGACGAGCCAACCGCGGGCCTGGACCCGAAGCAGATCAATGAGACCCGCCAGCTCATCAAAGGCCTGGGCGGCAAGCACACGGTCATTCTTTCGACGCACATCCTCCCCGAGGTCAGCATGACCTGCGGCCGAGTGGTCATCATCAACAACGGCCAGCTGGCGGCTGAGGATACACCTGAGAACCTGACCAAGCGTCTCCAGGGCCGCGACCGCGTGCAGCTCGAGGCGCGAGCCCCCAAACAGGATCTGCTGACGGCCTTGAAAGCGGTGCCGGGAGTGACCCACGTATCGGCCGAGGACGTGGACGGCCATATCCGCTGTGAGGTGGAAGGCACGGGCAAGCAGGACATCCGGGCGCAGCTGGCCGCGGCGGTGGTGGGCAAGGGCTGGAGCCTGCTGGAGCTGCGGGCCTCGGCCATGAGCCTGGAGGAGATCTTCCTGCAGCTGACGACGCGTGAGGAGGCGGCGGCGTGAACCGCGTGCGCCGGCGAGTTCCCTCTCCTGTTGCGACGGGAGAGGGCGAGGGAACCCTGATTCCAGCCGAAAGCCACCCTCACCCTAGCCTTCTTCCAGAGGGAGAGGGGATGGCTCGGCGCAGGCGTCGCGCGGCCGCGGCTCGGACGATTGCCAGCTATCCACTGCGCAATATCGGCACGATTGCCGGCAGGGAGCTGTACACGTACTTCGCTTCGCCCATTGCCTACCTGGTAATCGCCGCTTTCCTGGTGATGAACGGCTACCTGTTCTCGATCATCCTGTTCGGAAGCCGGTCGGCGAGCATGACCAGCTCGTTCGCCGACATGGCGATCATCCTGCTGTTTCTGAGCCCGGCGATCACCATGCGGCTGCTGGCCGAGGAGCAGCGGTCGGGAACGCTCGAGCTGCTGCTGACCGCGCCACTGCGGGAGGTGGAGCTGGTCCTCGGCAAGTGGCTGGCGGCGATGGGCTTTTTCATCGTGATGCTGGCGCTGACGCTGCCGTACCCGCTGTTTCTGATGAAGTACGGCTCGCCCGATCCGGGGTCGATCATCGGCGGCTACATCGGGATCATCCTGCTCGAGGGCGTGTTCCTGGCCATTGGGCTGCTCATGTCATCGCTGACGCAAAACCAGATCGTGGCGCTGGCGCTGTCCTTCGGCGTTTTGCTGGTGCTGTGGCTGCTGCAGGGCGCAGGCCAGAGTTTCGGAGGCGGCGGAGGAGCGGCCGTGGCGCAGTACATTGCTCTTGCGCCTCACTTCGACGGCTTTACCTCGGGCAACATTCAGCTCAAGGACCTGGTGTATTACGTCAGTCTGATCCTGATCGCGTTGTTCTTGACGGTGCGCTCCATTGAGACGAGGCGCTGG
>DATGVV010000546.1:0-2582 GCA_035299885.1 Chloroflexota bacterium
GGAACATGGCGGCGTTGTTGACTAAGCCGTCGATCCGTCCAAAACGGCTCGCTGCCGCATTGGCCATGTCCATCGCCAAATCAGCCCGGGCAACGTCGGCGGCTACGGCCATGGATTGAGCTCCCTGTTCCTGAAGCTCCCGCGCCACCTTCACTGCGCGCTGCTCATCGATGTCCGCCACGACGACCTTGGCCCCTTCGGAAGCCAATCCCTGGCAGTAGGCCCGACCTATGCCCTGCGCTCCCCCCGTAACGATAACGACCCGATCCTGCAATCTAGCCATGGCCGCTCCTTGCGAATACGGATGGGACGAATCGTACAGCACTCAGTCAGCGCATCATGAGACGCGCAGACGAGCAGCGGTGATGCCGCCGTCGACCACGAGCACGGCACCGGTGATGAATCCAGCCTCGGGTGACACCAAGAACGCGACCGCGGCGGCGACGTCGGCGGGCGACCCGACCCGGCCCAATGGGATCTTGCCAGATGCCTGCGCCGCATCGAGGCCTTCCCGCTCCCAGGCCGGCGTCTGGATCCCGCCGGGGCAGACGCAATTCACGCGCAGCCCCTGGCGCGCATATTCCGCTGCCATGCCTTTGCTGAGCATGATGAGGCCGGCCTTCGAGGCGCTGTAGATGCTGCCGCCAGCATAGACCTGCAGGCCTGAAGTGGAGCCGACATTAACGATGCTGCCGCGTGCACGAAGCAGATGGGGCAGGGCCGCCTTCGAGCACAAGAAGGCGGCCCTCAGGTTGGTATCCATCACAGCCTCGTAATCTTCGAGGTTGGTCTCACCTACGCTGGCCACCAATCTCCGGCCGGCGTTGTTCACCAGCACATCCAAGCTACCGAGCTGTTCAGCGGCAGTCTGCACCACGCGCTCGGCATCCTCCGGATGGCTGACGTCGGCTGGTGCAAATACGATGCGGAGCCCGGCCTGCCGAGCTCCAGCTTCGACCTGGCTACCCACGTCAATGCGGCGGCCGCAGACCACGACCCGCGCTCCGAGCGAGGCCAGCCGCTGCGCAATACCAAGCCCAATGCCGGAGGTGCCGCCCGTTACCAGCACGCACGCGCCGTCAAGCGACATAGACTAGCGGGAGCGACTCAGGGCGCTTGCCGGCCCCAGGCCGCGAAAGCCATGCGCCCGATGGTGTCGTACTGGTAGCGGAACACCTCGAGGCTTTCCCGCAGCGCAGCCAGGGCCCGCTGCTGGAGGTCTTCGGAGCGGGCGTACTCGACCAGGATGCGGATGGTCTCGTCGCCATGTCCGCCGGCGCCCTGGTCGGCGGCCTCGCCGGCTTCCCAGTGGGTGAGATGCTCCTCACCCAGCCGCAGCTTGGCCCAATGCACGCGCGAGTTGATGGGAGTGCCGCCGTAGCGGGCGGCCAGCTCGCCACTGTTGGTCAGCTCCAAGCCTCCAACGGCGGCAAAGCCCTCCAGCCAATGCTTGGTCCGCGCGGCGTTGTCCCAGTAGTGGATGGCCATGACCATGGTGATACTCGGGCTGTAGCTCACGATCTCGTCCCGGCTGAGCCCGAGGCCGATCCCGAACTTAATCATGCTCTCCAGGTGATTGTCGTGGATAGTGGGATCCTCCACTTCCTCCACGTACATGTTCTCGATCATGTAACGGCGCGCTGCCAGATCCGGACAGTTTGCCACCAGGTTGCCGAACCATTGCGGAAAATGAGCGGCGAAGACAGTGTGCTCCAGGGCGAAGACGCGAGCCCCCTGTGGCTCGGGGCCTTGGTCCAGCCAGTCTTTGAGGGCGCAAGGCTTTGCCCACCACGCCTCGCCGGCAGTCTTCAAGACCGCTTCTCGGAAATCGGCTTGGGACATGCTCATCACGCTGCCTCCACCAGCGCCAGTTTTTGCCCGAAAGGCGGCCCCACCTTAGACGGCGGTGGCCACCTGCCTGCTGGCTTCAATTGCCCGCAGGCCGATGTCGTCGTACTGGAACTTGAACACCCTCAGCGCCTCGGCCAGCGCACAGGCGGCGGCTTCTTGCTCGTCTTCATCGCGGGCATAGCGGGCCAGTATCTCCAGGGCCTCCTCTCCATGACCCGCGATGCCCTCCACGCTGCCGCCATCCGCCACTTCGGCGGCCTGCCAGTGCGACATGGCCTCACCTTTCAGCCGGAGCGGCGCCCAGCGGCGCGGGGAATTGAGCGGCACCTGGCCATAGCGCGCCGCCAACGCGTCGTTATTGATGAGCTCGAGCACGCCAATGGAGGCGAACGCCTCTTTCCACGGGAGCGTCCGGGTTATGTTGTCGAAGTAGGCCAGGCCCATGACGGTGGTGATGCTGGCCGGATACGCGTACACCTCTTCCCGCTGGCAGCCGAGAGCCACGGCAAAGTCGACGAGGCTCTCGTAATGGCCGCGCCGGATGGTGGGATCGCGCACCTCCTCGACGTACATGTTTTCGATTATGTAGCGGCGCGCGTCGATCTCGGGGCAGTTGGCCACGATGTTGCCGAACCAGCGCGGGAAGGACTTGGCAAACACACAGTGTTCCAGTGCAAAGATGCGCGCTCCGGCAGGCGACAGATGCTGCTCTTGAAAGCGGATCACTTCCG
>DATGVV010000547.1:0-3697 GCA_035299885.1 Chloroflexota bacterium
GGGCCTGTCGGTGGCCAAGACGTTCGAGTTCGAGCCGGCCAACATCGTGGCCTCACAGGGCATCGATAAGCAGCATGGGCTGCAGTCGGAGGTCAGCTCATTTGGCGGCGATGGCGCACTGCAGCAGGCGCTGGCGGCCGGGGCGATCGACGTTGGGCTGTCGTCCAGCACGGCCAGCGCGGCCGCTATTCCCAAGGGGCAAGCCATCAAGATCGTGGCTCAGATCGATGACTCGCCCAAATTCATGACGATCATCGTGCGGCCGGATACGGGCATCAGGGACGCCAACGGGCTCAAGGGCAAGACCATCGGCGTAACGACCAAGGGCGCCTTCACAGACTACGTGGTGCAGCGCCTCAACCTCGCCAAGAACTGGGGCAGCGACGGCGCGAAGAGCGTGGCCCTCGGCGGCTTCGATGCGCAGTTGGCGGCCCTCAAAACCAAGCAGGACGATGGCTTTGTGTGGACTGCCGACGGTGGCGCGCAGCTGGAGAAGAGCGGCGACGGCAAGATCGTCTTCCATGCCGACGAGATCATGCCCGACTTCCCATTCGAGGTGCTGGTCGCCACCGACAAGCTGATCAAGGAAAACCCGCAGATCGTCAAGGACTACCTGGCGGCCTTCTTCGACGGAGTTAAGTTCATGAAGACCAATAAGGCCAAAGCGGTCGAGCTTTTCGCCAAGGACATGGATACCCCACCCGACATCGCCGAGAAGACGTACGACGACGATATCGGCGCCATGTCCGAGACGGGCAAGATTTCGACCAAAGGCTTCGAGAACGTGGCCCAGGGCATCGCCGACGTCAAGGCAGTGGACAAGGCGCCGGCGGTGAATACGCTCATCGACCCGCAGTTCCTGGGGACGAAGTAGCGCGCTAGAGCCAGCCCATCTCGGCCATGTCCTCCCAGGCCAGCAGCCAAGCCAGCAGCGACTCGGCGCCCTGATTGAGGTTCACGCCGTCCGGCTCCAGACCGTCGTAGCAGCCGCCGGTTTCGGGGTCGAGCATCGAGCGATCTCCGGGATTCTGGCCGTGGAACCAAGCGTAGCCCAGCTTGGCCCAGCGGTGGAAGCGATCGTCGCCTGAGGTCCCATAGGCGGCTGCGCAGGCCGACACCGCGGCAGCGGCGTCCACTGCCTGCTGGTCGTACACCGCGCGCTCTGCGCCGCGCCGATACCAGCCGCGATTGCCAATCAGGCTGATGCGGCCGTCCACCTCCAGGATGCCACACAGCCAGGCGAGACTCTCGAGCGCCATGCCGGCCCAGCGCGTGCCGAGCAGCGCCTGTGGCAGACGGGCGTTGCAGTAGGTCAGCTCATCCTCGAACCAGCGCCATTCCGGCGCGGCGCTGCGCTCGTACGCCGCCGCCAGCCCGGAGGCGAGCTGCTTCGTCAGCGCATCGAGCTCGGGCGCGGGCTCGGCCGCTCGCCAATGCTCCAGGCCCAGCAGCGTGAAGGCTCGGCCGCGCAGAAAGGTCAGCTCATCGAGCGGTTTCAGGGCGCGATCTAGGCATTGCAAGGCGCGCAGCCGGACCTCCGTCTGGGGCGAGTGGCGGGCCGCGAAGCCAAGCGCCCAGATGGCCCGGCCCTGCGAATCTTCAGAGCCAACCTCATCCAGCCACGTCCCGTCGGAGGCCATGAAGTTGTGGAACCGGCCGTCGGCCCGCTGGCAGCGCTCGACGAAGGCCAGGTAGTGGCGGACGTAGTCGAACAGGCCGCTTTCTCCGGTCAGCGGCTGGGCGCGGACGGCGACGATCAGCGCACGAGCGTTGTCATCCAGGCAGTACCCGAACTCGGGATTCGGTCGCTCCAACCGGGCGTGCTGGTAGATGCCGGTGTTGTCGGTGAGACGATAGAGATGGTCGAGCTTGGCAGAGCTGATTAGGCGGTCAGCGCCTCCAGCACCGGCCCGTCAGACGGCCGCTCGATGACCGGCACGAGCACGGCGCGCTGATCGCAAACCGCCTGGAACGTCTCCAGGTAGGCCCTCGCCACGTTCGGCCAGATCATCTCGTGGCCGTAGGCATAGGCCCGAGCCTGAACCGTCTGCCGATACTCGGGGTTGCGCAGCAGCGCGCCGATGCGCGCCTGCAGCGACTCCGGACTGCGAGCCTCAGCCTGCAAACCACGGCCTTCGGCCAAGATCTCCCTGGCGTACAGCGAGGGCGTGGACACCACGGCCCGGCCGCAGCCCACGGCATAGGCCAGCGTACCGCTGACGATCTGCTTGAGATTGAGGTAGGGCACGATGTAGACGTCGCACGCCAGCAGGTGCAGCACCAGCTCGCGGTACTTCAGATAACGATTGTTGAAGATGACGTGCTCTTGCAGGCCCAGCTGCCGGACGTGCTCCTCGAGCTGGTCACGGTAGCTCTCGCCAATCTCAGCCCGGACGCCGGGATGCGTTTCCCCCACGACTAGGTAGACCAGATCGGGGAACTCGTCCACCAGGCCGGCAACGGCGTCGAGCGCATACTCGATGCCCTTACCGGGGCTCATCAGGCCGCAGGTGGCCAGCACGGGCCGGCTGCCAAGCCCCAGAGCCTGCTTGGCGCGGTCGGTCGACACAAAACGAACGTTGGGGACGCCATGAGGGATGAAGCGCAGCCGCGTGCGATCGACACCGTAGTCGCGTGTGAGGATGTCGAGTGCCGTTTGCGCTAGGACGATCGTCTGGTCGGCCCGATGGATGAGTCCACGCGTGACCTCGCGGAGCTTGGAATCAGGCTCGGGCAGCGTGGTGTGCATGGTGAGCACGGCCGGCTTCCGCAGCCGATCCAGGAAGCCGAACAGGTAGTCGCCCCGGGTACCGCCAAACAAGCCGTACTCGTGCTGGATGTTGACGAGGTCGAACGGACCGTCATTCACGAACTCGGCAGCCTCGTCGTACGAGCGCGCCACGTCACGATCGATGTGCCACTTGACGGCTGGCGGATAGGGATAGGTCCGGCCTGGATCGTTCATGGCCGCAATGCGCCCCGGCGCGCGCGGGTTCAGCCGATCGATGGCCGTGACGAGGTCACGGGTGAAGGTGGCGATGCCACACTCGCGCGGCGGATAGGAACCCACGAACGCGGCGCGAGGCCAGCGTCTCACGAAATCAAAATGCGCTACCGAAACCCCCATACTTGCACTCCTGTCATGCTGGCAACCACTCGGCGTCGGGCCCAACAACTCCGCCTGCTGGGTAGGGGCGACACTGGCAGCAAATCCCGTGCTACGGGGGCTCAGAACAGCGGCGGCCGGAACGGCCTCGCTACGTATTGATTGTACCCTAGCTTCCAGTTCCACTTTTACACTCAGGTGCTCGCTTGGTAGAGAAAGCCATAAAAATAATTACCGTATTCGGTAGCTCCAGGTCAAGTGAAGGCGACGCCGACTACGACGAGGCGCGCAAGCTCGGCCGATTGCTGGCGCAAGCCGGCTTCACGATATGCAGCGGCGGTTTCGGCGGCTCCATGGAAGCGGTGAGCCGCGGCGCTCGCGAGGGCGGCGGCCGGACCATAGGCGTGACGGTTGACCTGATCCGCCGCAGTGCGAACCCATGGCTGGACGAGGAGGTCCGCACCGAGACCATCTTCCGGCGCATCGAGCACATGGTGACGATTGCGCATGGCTTCGTGGCGCTGCGTGGCGGCGCCGGCACGCTCGCAGAGATGGCGCTGACGATGAACCTGCTGTTCCTGGAGGCGCTAG
>DATGVV010000548.1:0-6691 GCA_035299885.1 Chloroflexota bacterium
GGCTTCTACGACGACATGAGCGCGCTGGCCAACCTGCGCTACATCGCCGAGCTCAACCGCATCCCGCGCAAGGAGGCCGAGGACCTCATCGACGAGGCCCTGACCGAAGTTGGACTGAGCGAGCGCGCCTTTGACAAGGTCGGCCAGTTCTCGCGCGGCATGCGGCAGCGCCTGGCCATTGCCGACGTGCTGATCAAGCGGCCGCGGCTGGCCTTCCTGGACGAGCCCACGTTGGCCCTCGACCCCGACGGCGTGAACCAGATCCTGGAGCTCATCCTCAAGCTGCGCCGCGAGCGTCACGTGACCATCCTGCTGTCGTCGCACCTACTGGAGCAGGTGCAGCGCATCTGCGACCGGATCGGCATCTTCGTCAAAGGCAAGCTCGTGGCGCTGGGCGGCATCGAAGAGCTGGGCGTGAAGCTCGCGTCGGACAATGGCCGCGTGGTCGAGATTGGCGCCGAGCCGCTAAACGAGGACTTGATCAAGAGCCTGCGCGCCGTGAAGGGCGTCAAAGCCGTGGAGCGCGCCCAGAAGTTGCTGCTGGTGCGCTCCGACAAGGAGCTGCGGCCCGAGCTGGCCCAGGCGGTGGCCGGCGCCGGCTCTAAGCTGCTCCACCTGCGCCTCCAGACCGTAAGCCTGGAGCAGATCTACTTCCGCTACTTCAGGGAGAGCTGACAGCTATGAGCTTTGCGTTCCTGAGCCGCCTCCGCTGGCCACAGCGCGGCGACGATACCTTCAGCCTGGGCATCATCCCCGTATCGCGCAAGGAGATGGGCGATCACCTGGGCAGCCGCCGCTTCGCCATCCTGTTCGGCGTCATCGTCATTGCCGGCGTGCTGGCCACGTACCAGGCTGCGCAATCCATCCAGGGCGATCTGGCCAAGCACCCCAACCAGAGCTTTGTGTTCCTGCGGCTGTTCACCAGCGGCAGCCCGGTGTCGTTCGTGTCTTTCATAGCCTTTCTAGGGCCGCTGCTGGGCATCGCCTTCGGCTTCGACGCGATCAACAGCGAGCAGTCGCGTGGCACGCTGGGGCGGCTGCTGTCGCAGCCCATCTACCGCGACGACGTCATCAACGGCAAGTTCCTGGCGGGCCTGGTGGTGATAGCCGTCACCTTGCTCAGCATCTTCTTCGTCGTGGGCGGCCTGGGACTGCGCATGATTGGCGTGCCGCCCACCATCGACGAGCTGATCCGGCTGCTGTTCTTCTTCTTCATCAGCGTCATCTACGTCGGCTTCTGGCTGGCGCTGGCGACGCTGTTCTCGCTGTTGACCAAGCAGGCCGCCACCTCGGCCCTGGCCTCGCTGGCGGCGTGGCTGTTCATGGCCATCTTCGTGACTATCTTCGCCGGCTTTCTTGCCGGCGTGATCTACCCGGCCAATGACAATTCGCCCACCCAACAAGTGCTCGATCACGTGCAGCTGCAGCAGAACATCGCCCGTGTGTCGCCCGCCGCGCTGTACGGCGAGGCTACCTCGGCCATCCTCGATCCCGAGCTGCGGACTACCAGCGGGCTGGTGATGCTCAGCGAGGCCCAGAGCATGGTGCCCGGCACGCTGTCGCTGAACCAGAGCTTGCTGCTGGTCTGGCCTGACCTGACGGCCACCATAGCCCTGACCGCGGTGTGCTTCGGCATGGCCTACGCCACCTTTCTGAGGCAGGAAATCAGGACATTGTAGAGCTGGACGCCGCCCGCCAGGTCGCGCTCCTGCTAGGGCTGCTACGAGCACCTGCGGGTCGGCCACCTGGCCCAGCGCCTGGCGCTCATGATGCGCCTGTTCGAGGCGCTGCAGCCAATTCCATCAGGTCCTCTCGGCGCGTTGTGCGTACGTACCTCTATGAGATTGGCAGGGTGCGAGCTCCGGCGGAGGCCGTGATTGAGGAACTTGGGCCTCAACTGGAGCTCATTGTCGTCGACGTTGCCGCTGCAACCGTTTGCAGGCAGGCGCTGGGTTTGAGCTGGACGCGCGATCCATTCGATCGCCTGCTCGCCGCCCAGGCGACCATAGGTAACCTGACGCTTGTCACCAAGGACGACACGATTCGCCGCCACCTTCCCCTCGCCTGGTGGGCCGAGTAGGCTCGGGTAGAGCTAGAGCCTGAAGGCTTCCTGGGCGTTGCCGCCGATGACGCGCTCGGCGTCGTGGCCGGTGCAGCCGCAGGCGGCCACGATGACGGTCGGGTCCATGTCGCCCATGTCGAAGGGGTCGTCGCTGCCCAGCAGTACCCGGTCCGGGCCAACGAGATCCAGCAGGTAGCGCAGCGCCTGCGGCAGGTGGATCACGGTGTCGTAGCGGAACCAGCGCAGGTAATCGACCGGCGGCTTCTTGGCGAGCTTTGTCTCCGGGCGCACCTGGTAGCCATGATTGAGGCGCCCCACCTGGTAGGGCAGATGCCCGCCACCGTGCAGCAGCACGATCTTGAGGTCCGGAAAGCGGTCCGGCACGCCGCTGAAGATCAGGCTGGCGGCAGCAATGAGTGTGTCGAACGGGTTGCCGAGCAGGTTGCCGCCGTAATACTTGGCCAGCCGCCGCGGCTCGATCTTGTGCAGCGGGTGGAGCACGACCGGCACCTTCAGCTCTGATGCCTTGCGCCACACCGGCTCGAAGTCGGGCTCGTCCAGGTTCCGGCCGGCAATGTTGCAGGCGATCATGGCGCCCTTCATGTCCAGGTCCCTCACCGCGAACTCCAGCTCCTCCGCGGCCCGCGCGCCGTCCTGCATGGGCAGCGTGGCCAGCGTGCGGAAGCGGTCCGGCTTCTGGCTGGCCACCGCCGCCAGCTCGTGGTTGAACAGCCGGCTCCAGGCCGCGCCCTTGTCCGGCGGCAGCGTGTAGCCGGTGGCGTCCATCCAGTTGCCCAGCAGCTGCAGGTCCACCTTGGCCGAGGGCCGGTTCGGCACGTCAGTGAGCAATGGATTCAAGGCCGCCCCTGGCGTGCTTCCTTCGAACACGGGCCGGTCGCCTTCCATGCGCAGCCCATAGCGCTCCGGGACGGCGCAGGCCTTCTCCAGCGCCGCCGGCGGCACCAAATGCGCGTGGACGTCTATCGAGGTCATTCGAGATCGCTCACCTGGGTGTTGATCTCCACGTCGTTGCGACGCCGTTGGGCGATGATCTCGCCAGTCTCAAAGTAGCGACCCTGGACGGCGCGCTCGGCGAACTCGTCGAACTCCTCTGACCAGTCACCCAACGAGTAGCCGTACCAAGGCGACTCGGGCTTGAGGGGCGGCAGGCCCAGCTTCTCCCACAGCTCCCGCGCGCGCTCCATGTAGGGCCGCTTGGGCAGGCTGACGGGTGGGAAGTCGTGCTTGAGCGTGGCGTTGAACAGGATCGCGCTGTCCTCGTCGCCGCCGGTCCGGTCGCGCGGGCCATGCCCGCCGTCCTTGTGCTCCAGCACCTGCATGTCGAGGTGCGGCTTCATACGATAGGACAGCGCCCACAGCAGGGCATCGGCGTTATCCGGGTCGATGTCATCATCCACGGCCACGATGAGCTTGCCGATCGACCGCTGAACGGCAGCAAGGCCGTACAGCGCACGCCAGATCTCGGTCTGCGGTTGGCCGCGCTCGAACACCACCGCCACCACCTTGCGCAGGTTGGTGAGCGGCTCGTGCATCACCACCCGCTTGATGCCTTTGACGGCCAGGCCCACCTGGAGGTGCTCCAGCAGCACCGCCTCGAGAGCGACGCGCTTGATCAGGCTCGATTCGCTGGGCGTGACCTGGCTGATGATCGAAGCGAAGATCGCGTCGTGACGGCGGGTGATGCAGGTCACGTCCATGAAGGCGTTATATTCCTGCAAATTGACATAACCATGCGACTCACCGAAGGGGGCCTCGGGCTCCAGCCACTCGGTGTCGATAAAGCCCTCGATCACCACCTCAGCCTCGGCCGGGACCAGCAGATCGACCGTCTTGGCGCGCACAACGTTCAGCGGCGTGCCCAGCAGCCCGCCGGCGACGGCCAGCTCGTCCAGGTGCTCGGGCACCTTCTGGACCGCGGCGAACGAGACCACAGGCGGGATGCCGATGGCCACCGCGCAGGGCAGCTTGGTGCCGCGCTGGCGATGCTTGTTCCAGTGCAGCAGGATGCCAGGCCGCAGCTCGATCGAGGGGTTCATGCCCAGCCGCCGCGGCGCCTTGATCTGGCCGCGGTAGTTGCCCACGTTCTGGACGCCGGTGTCAGGGTCCTTGGTGATGAACTGGCCGGCGGTGATGTAGGGCGAGATGTCCCAACCCGGCGTGGAGATGGGCACCGGCAAGCCGTCCAGGGCCATTCCCGGCCGCTCCAGGTCGGCGCCCTGGATGACGATCTCCTGGCAGGGGGCGTCATCGACGATCACCGGCTCGAGCGGCCGCGCGATAGCCTCGCTCCAGCGAGCGTTGATCTCGTCTAGCGGGCAGCCCATGCCCAGCCGGTAGATCTCGCGGTTCGTGGCCAGCGCCCCGACCGCCACGGGCATGTCGTAGCGCCGGCCGCTGCCGTCTACCACGTTCTCGAACAGGAACGCTTTGCGCTCGTGCTCAGGGATGCCGCCGCGGAACTGCCAGCGCACCAGCGGGTGCATCTCGCTGTCCTTGTTGATGGGCTCGCGAACTCGGACCAGCAGCCCCTGCTCCTCGAGGATTCGCAGGTGGTCGTGAAAGTCGGGATAGCTTCGGCTGGGAGCCGGGAGTCGGGAGCCGGGAGCCGGTGTAGTGACGCTCATGCCGACTCCTGGCTCCTGGCTCCCGGCCCCAGCGCGTGGAGCGCGCCTACCGCCACCGTTCGTCCAGGGAAGCTGCCTCCTCCGGCAGGAACTTCTCCTTGCAAAACGGGCAGATCAGCTGCAGGCCGGCGTGGCGCAAGGTGTAATCGCAGTAGAACTTGCCGTGGCAGGCACGGCATTCAACCCAGAAGATTCGTTCCATATCTCACAATCCGAAGTCTGACAGCTTGATGCGCTCCATGGCGCTGGCCGGCACGTTGATTTTCGCCGGAAACACGGTATCGAGCGGCCGCGTCGCGTCGATGATGATTTTCTGGTGGCCGGCGGCGCTGTGAAAGATGTTGTACTGGTTCTTGAGCACGTCGATGTCGCGCGAGGGATCGGTGTTGGTATACACCGCCCACAGCACCTCCTGCTCGTCGAAGACGTCGATGTCCTCGTCCACGATCACCACCCAGTTGAACATCCAGCTCTCCAGCAGCGCGCTCAGAGCCACCCGCTTAGCGATGCCTTCGCGCTCCTTCTTGATGCTCACATAGGCGGTGAAGCGCGCCGCGCCGGAGTTGGGCAGATGCACTGCCTTCACGCAGCCATGCTGGCGCTGGAGAGCGTTGAACATGGAGCCCTCTTTGGGGATCGAGCCCAGGAACCAGTGCTCCTCGTGGCCCGAGAAGACGTCCTGCAAGATGGCGTCGTGGCGGTGGGTGATGGCGGTGACGTCGAACGCCTGCTTGAGGCCCTGCGGCTGGTAGGTCCGCGTGACCTCTCCAAAGGGATCGCAGATCTCCTTCTCGCCGGGCGGGATCACGCCCTCAATCACGATGTCCGCGTCGGCCGGCACCAGGAAGTCGGCGCCCCAGGTCTCCGAGGCCGTCAGCCGCACCGGCTCGCGCAGGAAGGCGCCGATGACCTCGTAGTCGTTCGTGGCCCATGGCGACAGCGCCAGCGAGCCCAGGAAGAAGGCGGGATGATGGCCCAGCACGTTGATCACCGGCGCCGGCTGGCCGCGCTCTTCGTACTTCTTGAGAATGCGCAGGTGGTGTGGCGAATGGATGGTTAGGCCGGCCCGACGCGGCTGATCCTTGTAGAAGGTCTTGATGAAGGTAACGTCGTAGAAGCCCTCATCCGGATCTTTCATGACGGTGGCCATGGTCAGCACCGGCCCCAGGTCCATCTCGAAGTGGCGGACGATGGGCAGGATGGCCAGGTCGGCCTGATTGCCGGCCAGGACGACCTGCCGCACCGGCGCTTCGTCCGGCGGGACGGTGACGGTCTGGATCCGCTGCCGTTCCAGCTCGGCGTAAGCCAGGCTCAGCTCCATCTTGTCCTGCTCGGGCGGCAGCCCCAGCGCTCGCGCGCACCGCGCTCGTGTGGCGAACAGGTTGGTAGCCAGCGGGAAGCGGCTCGGCTGGCCGCGCAGGTCCTCGGTCCGGCAGAACAGCAGCGCCGGATAGCGCTTGTCCAGCGTCAGCTGCTCGAGTATGGCGGTGACGTCGAAGTTGGCCGGCTGGACCGGCTGATCGATCTCGGCGAATTCCTCCGGCCCCAATCCGCGCAGCTCATCCAAAAACGCCCGGAGGTCCTTAGCCATGAGGAGCGCTGCGAGTCTAGCACTCTTGCCCCTTACCACTTGCCTGTTGGCTTCGCCGCAAGCTACCCTAGGGGGGTAGGGGCATGAGCGACTCAGTCCAGCAGCGGCTGCGAAAAATCGAAGGTCAGGTCAAAGGCATCGCGCGCATGCTCGACGAGGGCCGCAGCTGCGACGACATTCTGACGCAGCTCATGGCGGTCCGTTCGGCCCTGGACAGCGTGGCCAGCCACATCGTCGTCCACCACTGCCAGGAATGCGTCAAGACCATGCCATCTGACGAGGCCACCGACAGTGTCGGCCGGACGGTTCGATCATTGTTGAAGCTGTCCTGAGAGCCGCTAGCTGAAACCGAGGGCTCGATACACTAACTGAGAGTTCGTTCGGAGGTCCGCA
>DATGVV010000549.1:0-15104 GCA_035299885.1 Chloroflexota bacterium
GAACCCGCAGCCCCTGGTAAACCGGGAGGAAGTGTGTCCCTCTCCCACCGCGGTGGGAGAGGCTAGGTGAGGGTACCCGGCGGGGCCTAGGCTTTCGCCAGCTCCGCGCCGGGCTCGACCTCTTCCTCGATCTTTACGCCACGCCCTTTGGTGAAGGTGATCTGGCCGTTCTTGACGTCGACCACCACAGTGTCACCTTCGCCAAACCCGCCTTCCAGCACCTTCATCGCCAGTGGGTCCAGGATGCGGCGCTGGATGGTGCGCTTCAACGGCCGGGCGCCGTATACCGGGTCGTAGCCCTCCTCGCTCAGCAGCTGCTTGGCTTTGGCGCTGAGGTTGAGCGTGATTTTGCGCTCCTGCAGGCGCTTGACGATGATCGCCAGCTGGATGTCGATGATGGCCTCGATCTGCTCCCGACCTAGGTTGCGGAAGATGATCGTCTCGTCGATGCGGTTCAGGAACTCGGGCCGGAATTGCTGTCGCAGGGCGTCCATCACGCGCTCGCGCATCTGGTCGTCGTTGATGCCGCCCAGCTCGTGGATGTAGGTGCTGCCAACGTTGCTGGTCATGATCAGTACGCTGTTCTTGAAGTCCACCGTACGGCCCTGCCCATCGGTCAGCCGGCCATCGTCGAGGATTTGCAGCAACACGTTGAACACGTCGTTGTGGGCCTTCTCGATCTCGTCCAGCA
Organism: Chloroflexota bacterium; assembly: GCA_035299885.1. Classification (GTDB taxonomy): domain Bacteria; phylum Chloroflexota; class JAJPGV01; order JAJPGV01; family JAJPGV01; genus DATGVV01. The sequence goes on from DATGVV010000549.1 coordinate 692, forward strand.
GGATGACCGAGTAGGGCCGGCGGCGAACCGCTTCGGTGAGCTGGCCGCCCTCTTCGTAGCCGACGTAGCCGGGCGGCGCGCCGATCAGGCGGGCCACGGTGTGCCGCTCCATGTACTCCGACATGTCGATGCGGATCATCGCCTGCTCGTTGTCGAATAGGAACTCAGCCAGCGCCTTGGCCAGCTCGGTCTTGCCGACGCCTGTGGGGCCCATGAAGATGAAGCTGCCGATCGGCCGGTTTGGATCTTGCAGGCCGGCGCGGGCCCGCCGCACGGCATTGGACACCGCCGTGATGGCCTCATCCTGGCCCACCACGCGCTGCCGCAGCCGCTCTTCCATGCGAACCAGCTTCTGGATCTCGCCCTCGAGCATCTTGGACACCGGGATGCCGGTCCATTTGGCCACGATCTCGGCCACGTCCTCCTCGTCGACCTCCTCCTTGAGCATGCGCCGAACCTTCTGGAGCTCTGCCAGCTTGTCTTCCTGCTGGTGCAGCTCCTTCTCGAGCGCGGTCATGGTGCCGTACTTGAGCTCAGCGGCGCGGGCAAAATCGGACACACGCTCGGCGCGTTCGATCTCGGCGCGGGTCTGCTCGATCCGCTCCTTGACGGACCGGATCTTCTGGATGGCTTCCTTTTCCATGCTCCAATGGACGCGCATCTGCTCCGTTTGCTCCTTGAGCGAGCCCAGCTCCTGCTCCAGCCGCTCCAGACGGGCCTTGGAGGCTGCGTCTTCCTCTTTCGTCAGGGCCTGGCGCTCCACCTCGAGCTGGCGGATTTTGCGCTCGACTTCGTCCATCTCGGCCGGCATAGAGTCGATCTCCATGCGCAGCTTGGAGCCGGCCTCGTCGATGAGGTCGATGGCCTTGTCGGGAAGGAAGCGATCGGTGATGTAGCGGTCAGACAGCATCGCGGCCGCGACCAGCGCCGAGTCCTTGATCTTGATACCGTGGTGGACCTCGTAGCGCTCCTTGAGGCCGCGCAGGATCGAGATGGTGTCCGCCACGCTGGGCTGCAGCACCATCACTGGTTGGAAGCGGCGCTCCAGCGCCGCATCCTTCTCGATGTGCTTGCGATATTCGTCCAGCGTTGTGGCGCCGATGCAGTGCAGCTCGCCGCGCGCCAGCATCGGCTTGAGCATGTTGCCCGCGTCCATGGCGCCTTCGGCGGCGCCCGCGCCGACAACGGTGTGCAGCTCGTCGATGAACAGGACGATCTGCCCGTCCGAGCTGGTGACCTCTTTCAGGACGGCCTTCAGCCGCTCTTCGAATTCACCCCGGTACTTCGAGCCGGCCACGAGGGCGCCGAGGTCGAGGGCCACGATGCGCTTGTCCTTCAACCCTTCGGGCACGTCGCCATTTACGATGCGCTGGGCCAGGCCCTCGGCAATCGCCGTCTTGCCGACGCCGGGCTCGCCGATGAGCACGGGGTTGTTCTTGGTGCGGCGCGACAGCACCTGCATGACGCGCCGGATCTCCTCGTCGCGGCCGATGACCGGGTCGATCTTGCCCTTGCGGGCGAGGTCGGTGAGGTCGCGGCCGTACTTCTCGAGGGCCTGGTATTTGCCCTCGGGGTTGGGATCCGTGACGCGCTGGTTGCCGCGCACTGAGGTCAGTGCCTCGAGGATCTTCTCGCGGGTAAGGCCCTGGCCACGCAGCAGCCGGCCGGCAGGGCTGTCGGTTTGCGGATCGGCGATGGCCAGGAACAGGTGCTCGGTCGAGACGAACTCGTCCTTGAGATTCTTGGCGACCTCTTCCGCTTTTTGGATGACTTTGCGCAGGCTGGGCGCCATGTAGACCTGGCTGGTGCCAAACGCCTTCGGCAGGCGCTCAACTTCCTGGAGGGCCAGCTGGGCCAGCTCGTCGGGGCTCTTGCCCAGCTTCTGGACGAGCTGCGGGACCACGCCGTCGGCCTGGCTCAGCAGGGCGACCAGCAAGTGCTCGACGTCAACCGTGGCGTTGTTGTGCTGCTCCGCCAGCGGCTGCGCCTCGACCACAGCGTCCTGCGCTTTCTCCGTAAACTTCAGGTTCTGCATAACGACTCTAGTATAAAACTTGAGTCAACTATTGTAAAGGTTGCAGCGGGTCCGCAGCACACAGATTTCGCAACGCGGGCGGGGCGCCTTGCAGACTTCCCTCCCGTGGCGAATGAGGTTGACGTGGAAGGCGTAGTGGTCCTTGGGCGGGATCGCTGCCTCGAGGAGCTCGGTGGCCTGGTCGGGAGTGGTGCGCGGCGGCACCAGACCAAGGCGCAGGGAAACACGATGCACGTGGGTGTCCACCGGGATGGCTGGGACGCCGGCACCGAACAAGAGCACGCAGGAGGCTGTTTTCGTGCCGACGCCGGGCAGCTTCGTGAGCAGGGCTCGGGCGCGGGAGCGGCGCATGCCGACCAGATTCGGCAGCTCGATCTTGCCGCTGCCGTTGGTCAGCGCCCGCAGGATGGCCTGGATGCGCTCTGCCTTGACGACCGCCAGACCGCCGCTGCGGATGGCCTGCTCCACTGCCGCTGCCGGCGCGTCGCGGACCGCCTTCCACGACTCGAAAGCCGCGGTCAGGCCCGCGAACGCTCGGTCGGCATTGACGTCTGAGGTGTGCTGCGAGAGCACCGTGCCGATCAGCTCGGCCAGAGGCTCATTCCGGCTCTCCCATGGCGGCCGGCCGTAGTGCGCCAGGAGCTGGCGGTGCACCCAGCGGGTAAGCGAGCGTGGCATCCTTGACTTATGAGGATATTCCTAGATACGGCCGATCTGAACGAGATTCGCGAGGTGGCCCGCTGGGGCATCCTGACCGGTGTGACCACGAACCCGACCTTGATGAGCAAGACCTCGGGCATGAACCACGAGCAGGTCATCAAGCACATCGCCGAGATCGTGGACGGGCCCATCAGTGCGGAGACCATCAGCCTGGACGCCGACGGCATGCTGGAGGAGGGCCGGCGCTTTGCCAAATGGCACCCCAACGTCGTCATCAAGGTGCCTTCCACGCCGGCCGGCTGGGAGGCCGTCAGCCGCTTCAAGAAGGAGGGCATCCGCACCAACGTCACCCTCTGCTTCTCGGCCAACCAAGCGCTGTTCGCGGCGCTGGCCGGCGCCTATATCATCAGCCCCTTCGTGGGCCGGTTGGATGACACCTCCGAAGATGGCATGCAAGTGGTGCGCGACATCGTCGACATCTACCGCAGGCACAACCTGGACACGCTGGTGCTGGCCGCCAGCATCCGGCATCCGGTGCACATCATCGACGCCGCCAAAGCCGGCGCCGACATTGCCACGGTGCCCTACAAAGTGCTCGAGACCGCGGCGAAGCATCCTCTGACCGATAAGGGCATCGACAGCTTCTTGAAAGACTGGGAGAAGTTCCAGACCGAGCAGCGCCAGCGCGAGCCGGTCGCCGCCGGCGGGCGCTAAGCCTCGACTCTCGCCTTTTCCTTCAGGACGATGTCCTGGATCTCGCGCACGGCGGCTTCCAGCTCGCCGGCGCGGTTGTAGACGACGTAGTCGAACTCGCCCGCATGGGCCATTTCCGCCTCCGCTTCGCGCAGCCGGCGCAGCAGCGCCTCGGGTGATTCCGTGAGGCGGCTCTCCAGGCGCTCCTTCAGCTCTTCAAAGGAGGCCGGCGCCAGGAAGATGCGGATCGCGTGCGGCATCTTGTCCTTCACCGTGTCCGCGCCCTGGACGTCGACCTTGAGCAGCACGTCCTGACCCTTGGCCAGGGGTTCCAGCACCTGGTTTTTGGGCGTGCCGTAGCACTTGCCGTAGACGTCGGCGTGCTCGAGGAAATCGTCTCGTTCGAGCATGCCCTCGAATTCGTCCTGGGACAGGAAAATATAGTCCTTGCCGGCGATTTCGTTCTCGCGGATGGGCCTGGTTGTGGCCGTCACGGCGTAGTGCATCGGGAAGCGCTGCTGCTGCATCAGCTTGATGGCGGCGTCCTTACCAACTCCTGAAGGGCCCGAAAGGATGAACAGCAGGCCCTCAGGCATGCGCTACTTCAACCGGCAGCTCCGGCGTAGTGATGCAGCGCCATGCGGGTTCGCAGGTTGGAGGGTAAAACGTGCATGGCATCACGATATTTTGCCACGGTCCGCCGCGCCAGGAAGACGCCGTCTTCCTGCAGGCGCTGCGCGATTTCCTGATCACTTAGCGGATGGACAGGGTCCTCATGCTCAATTATTTCGCGGATCGCATCCTTGATAGCGAGCGAGCCGTCAAACAGGTCGTCGAAGCTGATCACTCGCCGGTTGGGCAGGAGGATGAACTTGTTGGCGGTGGCGCGACTGACGGTGGACTCGTGCAGGTTGACGCGGAAGGCCACTTCGGAGCGGGTGAGTGGCTTCAAATAGCGGATGCCGTGATCCAAAAATTCGCGCTGGCATTCCACCAGGCACTCGGTAATTTGCCGCAGCGTATTCCAGCGCTGCTGGATGCAATCGATGAAGAACTTGGCCCGGCTGGCGCATTTCTTGACGAAGTTGCGGTCGTCGGCCGATAGATCGGCGCTGTCGCGAATGAGCTGCGGATAGAACTCGTTGATGCGCAGCTGGTAGCGCTCGGCCTCAAGCACGTCCACCACGTAGCCGTTCTCGGTGGGCCGGATGGCCACATCGGGGCGCACGTAGCCCGCGCGGCTCACGGTCACCCGCTGGCCATCGCGCCAGAAGCTCCAGGCCGGGAAGGGGGTGAGGTTCGTCTTGATGAACTCCCAGGCCTCGATCACGTGTTCCATCTTGAGGTGCAGCCGCGACGCAATCTGGTCGAATTTGTGCTCGCCCAGCTCCTCGAAGCAGCTGGTCAGGATGCGCTTGACGACTTCGTCGCCCTTGCCCTCTTCTTCCAGTTGGCGCAGCTGGATGACCAGGCACTCCTGCGCTGAGCGGGCGCCGACACCCACCGGGTCCTGGCGCTGCAGCACTGTCACCACGTCTCGGACGCGTTCGATGCTCACACCGCAAGCCTCCGCTACCTCTTCGTCGCTGACGGTCAGGTAGCCGAACTCGTCCAGACTGCCGACCAGGTAGTCGGCAATCGGGAAGTCCTGGGCGGGCAGCGCGTTGTACATCGAGCCGGTCAGGTAATCGGACAAGCTGACGTCGGAGGCCACCAACGAGATAGGGTCGTACTCCTCGTCGGTCTCGCGGTTGCGCTGCCGCTCCCGTGTCTCGATGTAGGCGGTGGCGTCGTAGTCGGTGTCGGCCGCGGAAGCAGCCTCTCCTTGCGCCGGATAGCAGTCCTGGCAGCGGCCGTCCTCGAGAGGGGCCCCGCAGATGGGGCACAGCTGCCGCTCGTCAATCTCGAGCGCGGGATTGTCCGTCATCTCCTGGCTGATCGTCTGGGACAGCTCGTCAGCCGAGAGCTGCAAGATCTTGAGTGAGGTGATCAGCTTGGCGCTGATGTTGACGTTGAGCTGTGGGAGCAGGGTTTGACTTTGTTCGAGGTCCATCTCAACGTAGCTCCAAGCCGGCTTGAATCGGCAGATCGTGCGCCGAGTCGCGCGCTTGGATCATAGTGTTCGGATCGGCCTTTTGAGGGCCTATGGGCATTGTACTCTTACCGCCGGGGGGCGCCTAAGAGGATTTTTTGTGCCAACCTCGCTAATGCGCAACTGACGTGCCAGTCAGCGCAAGAAGGGGAGGCTGCCGAGCAACTGGTCGATCGGCATTTGGAGCAGCCGCGGAACGACGCCGGCAAACCCCAAACCAAAGCCGATGCTGGCCAAGGTCCAGGCCGCGCCTGGCGGTTCCGGACTGCTGTCCGGCGCTGCCGCGCTGGATGCCCAGAAGATGGAGTATGTTGCCTGGCCCAAGCGCCACAAACCCAACGCGCCTGAGGCCAGCAGCGCAGTTTCGGCCAGGCGGCCGCTGGCCGAGCTGGCGGTCAGCAGGCCAGCCATGCCCCAGAAGCTCGCGGCCGGTGGCAGCCCCAGGCTGGCAAACACGCCGGCGCACCAGCCGAAGGTCGTCAGCGGCAGCAGCTTAGCCAGGCCGCCCAACTTATCGAGATCGATTTCGCCGTGCCGCAGCTTGGCCACCTTGGCCGCGACCAGCAGCAGTGGTTGGCTCAGGCAGCGGACCGCCAGGAAGACGAGCGCTCCAGCCCAGCCGGCCCGGCTGACGGTGGCGAAGCCGAAAGCCACCCAACTGACCTCGCGCAAGGCATTGAAGGCCAGCAGGCGGCTGACGCGGTACTGGCCAAAGGCCATGACGGATGCCAGCAGCGCGCCAGCCAGGGCGGCCGCGGCCAGCACGTCGGAAACGTGCTGGTTGGCCAGCAGCCACGGCCCATTGGCGGCGGTCCGAATGAGGTACACGAAGGCCAGGCACTGGAGCGGACCCGCCAGTGACACAGTGGCTAAGGTCGGCGCCGCGTCGAACACATCCGGGACGTAAAAGTAGAACGGTATGGCGCCAACCGCCAGGCCGAAGCCGATCACAAACAGCGCCGTGATGATTCTGGTCAGCTCGACCCGGTCCGGGTTCACGGCGTAGAAGTTGGCCAGCAGCATGGCCATCAGCAGGCAGGCGCCGGATACGACGGTCAGGATCAGGTACTTGAGGCTGGTCGCCACGTTCAGCAGCGGATGTCCGGCCAGGCCCTCGTCGTGGACCAGCAGCCCGCCTAGGATCACCAGTGCGCCGGCTTGTAGGAGCGCAATCGTCAGCAGTGGATTGACCGAGGTGAGCCCAGCCGTGGCGATGGCTGTGCTGAGCGCCGCGATAGCTGGCTCATAGCGGCCGGAGGGCAGGAACAGCGTTGCGATGATGGCTCCCGCGGCTCCGGTCCACAGCGCCGGCAGTAGCAGCTGCGCCAGCTGGTCAAAGGCCAGCCCGCCCCGCCAGCGCGGCAGCGGCTCGACCGGTGTGCTCCAGGCTAGCACCAGGCAGGCGCCCAGCGCGCAGGCGATCGCGGCCAGCAGAGGCCAGCGCCAGCGCCGCGGGCCCTCGCTGCCCGAGGAGCACGCAACCAGCACCAGGCTCAGGCCGAGCCACAGCCCGATCGGGGCGAGGGGCACTGGCTAGATCCGGGCTGTCCGGCGAAAAACCTGAGCCGCGCCGGAGGCGCGGCGCACGCGGATGCGTACCGGCCGCGCGCGGGCCATGACGAACGGCGCCTTATCCAGCAGCAGCTCCAAGCCCACGCCATGGCCGAAGTGCGACAGCCGGATGCCGGCGAGCGACACCAGCAGCGCGAGCGCGATAGGCAGCAGCTGCATTAGCAGCAGCGCCGGCCACCATTCGCCAGGCGAGGTGGCCACCACCAGCAGGTTGAGTCCGCTGGCAAAGACCACCAGTCCCAGCCCGACCTCCAGGATGTTGCCGGCCAGCACCACCATGAATGCGCCCGCCAGCCCCAGCCAGGCCCAGGCGAACGTCACCGGGCCCGACAGGCCGAAGAGCGGATGCGCCCTGGCGAACAGGGCCGCCCCGACCGCTGCGACTGCTGTGACGATCGTCTCGAACAGGTACTCCCAGGCCGGTAAGCGACCATGGACCACCAAAGGTTGTTGTATCTCTGTGAAGATCTGCTGGCCGCACAGATACAAGACACCGAGCGCGGTGGCTCCGACGACGATCTGGCAGGCCGCCAGCAGGGGACTGATGGCCATAGCCTCGATCCCCGCCACCATCAGGAACAACAGCGCCAGGCTGTACAGGCACAGCCGCCATTGGCGCAGCACTCCAACCAGCGCTGCCGTCGGCACCAGGAGAATGGCCGCGAAGGTCAGCACAGCAGGATCAGCGGATGATGACCAGGGCCGTGGCAAAGCCCAGCATGATGGTGGCCATGAGGTAGTAGCGATCCTCGATGGGCGCCAGCATGCGGCAGATAAGGTCGCCCAGGCGAATCACCCGGAAAGGGTAATCGATTCGGCTAGGCGTTCGAGACGGCTTCCAGCTCCGGCGCCACGACGGCATAGCCGGTGTCCATGTTCCGGATGTCGTCCTCGATCTGGGTGGCGATATCCGGCGACCGGCGCAGGAAGTCGCGCGCGGCCTCCCGCCCTTGGCCCAGCCGCAGCTCGTTGTAGCTCAGCCACGAGCCCGACTTTTCGACGATGCCCAGCTCCAGGCCGACGTCCAGCAGGCCACCTTCCTTGGAGATGCCTTCATTGAAGATGATGTCGAACTCAGCCAGTTTGAACGGCGGCGCCACCTTGTTCTTGACAACCTTCACCTTGACGTGGTTACCCACGATGTCGGTGCCGACCTTGATCGAATCCACACGGCGGATGTCCAGCCGCACCGAGGCGTAGAACTTGAGGGCGCGACCGCCCGGCGTGACCTCTGGGCTGCCATACATGACGCCGATCTTCTCGCGTAGCTGGTTGATGAAGATGACGGACGTGTTCGACCTGTTGATGGCGCCGGCCAGCTTCCGCAGCGCTTGCGACATGAGCCGCGCCTGCAGGCCGACGAATGAGTCGCCCATCTCGCCCTCGATCTCGGCTTTGGGCACCAGCGCCGCTACCGAGTCGACCACCACCACGTCCACGCCATTGCTGCGCACCAGCATGTCCGTGATCTCCAGCGCCTGCTCGCCTGTATCAGGCTGGGAGATGAGCAGGTCACTGACGTTGACGCCGCACTGCCCTGCATAGGCCGGGTCGAGTGCGTGCTCGGCGTCGATGATGGCGGCGATGCCTCCGGCCCGCTGAGCCTCGGCGATGATGTGCTGCGCCAGGGTCGTCTTGCCCGACGACTCGGGCCCGAAGATCTCAGTGATGCGCCCGCGCGGTACGCCGCCGACGCCCAAGGCCATGTCCAGGGCGATGGAGCCCGTGGGAATGACGTTGACGCTAGTCGAGGCGGTACGCTCGCCCAAGCGCATAATGGCGCCCTTGCCGAAGACCTTCTCGATCTGGCTGACCGCCATTTCGACCGCTCGCGCCCGGATGCTCTCCGTCTCAGCCATGGCCTTGCTCCTTTGTTCTATTTTCGCAGCTCACCATACTGCACATGTGAGCAGTTGTCAATAGTCCGCTGTCCCGTATACTGCCCGCGATGGATGCCGAGCGCACCCTTGCGTCGCGGCAGGTCTACAAGGGCCGGCTCATCAATGTGCGGGTCGACGAAGTCGAGCTCGCCAACGGGCATCGCAGCATCCGGGAAATCGTCGAGCATCCAGGCGCGGCAGCGATCCTGGCTTTTACCGACGATCGGCAGCTGGTGCTGGTACGGCAGTACCGAAAAGCCGCGGAATGCTTGACTCTTGAGATTCCAGCAGGCACCCTAGGGACGGGTGAGGATGCACTCGCGTGCGCTGTCCGCGAACTGCAGGAGGAGACCGGGTTCACAGCGCACACGTTTGCTCGGGTCTGTTCGTTTTACACCGCGGTGGGGTTTTGCACCGAGGTACTGCATCTGTTCATGGCCAAGGGCCTGCAAACGGGAGATCAAGCGGTTGAAGATGATGAGAGCATTGAGGTCGTGACCATGCCTGTGGCAGAAGCAATGGAGCGGGTGCGCGAGGGGTCGATCGTTGACGCCAAAAGCGTGGCGGGCGTGTTCTGGGCGCAGCTGTTTGAGAACGGCGACGAGCGCGCTCTGCGGCTCTGCCAGGAGCTCAGCGTATGAGAGACGCCATCATGGCCTTTACTGAATTCGTGCGCCTGGAGAAGGGCTTCAGCGAGAACACGCTGTCCGCCTACCGCAACGATCTCAATCAGTTCGTCGATTACGTGGAGTCGTGCGATGGGCAGCCTCAGACTCCGGATCGCAGCACCATCGTCAATTTCATGTCGCACCTGCGCGACCGCGAGTACGCCGCCTCGACCATCGCCCGGCGCATCGCGGCCGTGAAATCGTTCTTCCATTACCTGCGGCAACAGGGCGCAATCCACGACGATCCGACGCTCTCGCTGCGGGCGCCCAAGGTGGGGAAGAACGTCCCCAAGTCCATCTCCAAGGATGAGATCGACCGGCTCCTGCAGCAGCCCAAGCCGAACACCGCCATGGGCATGCGCGATCGGGCCATGCTGGAGCTCATCTATGCCACTGGCTTGCGCGTCACCGAGCTGGTGTCCCTCGAGGTCGGTTCGGTGGATTCCGATAGCAGCCTGGTGACGTGCTCGGGGCGAGGATCGCGTGAGCGGACCATCCCGGCCTCCCGCAGCAGCATGGCCGCGCTCGAGATCTACACGCACAAAGGCCGGCCCAGCCTGCTGCGAGGCCACGCCGCTACCGACGCGCTGTTCCTGAACCACCACGGCGTGCGCATGACGCGCCAGGGCTTCTGGCTCATCATCAAGGGCTACGCGGAGAAAGCCGGCATCGAGTCGCCGATTACGCCGCATGTGCTGCGGCACTCGTTCGCCACGCACCGCCTGCGCGACGGCCAGGACCTCAAGTCAGTCCAGGAGCTGCTCGGCCACGCTAGCATCTCGACCACCCAGGTGTACGCCGAGGCCGTCAGGTAATCTTACGCGGACGGCGAGTGGCACCGCGGCTGCGGAGTACATCCGCCAGCGCTGTGACATCAAGCCCGAAATCGGGCTGATCCTGGGCTCCGGCCTCGGCGATCTGGCGAGTCGAATCAAAGACGCGACATCCATCGCCTATTCAGACATCCCCCACTTCCCGACGTCCGGCGTGGCCGGTCACGCCAACGAGCTGGTGGTCGGCACGCTTGGCCGGCGGACCGTCGCGGCCATGCGCGGCCGCGTCCACCTGTACGAGGGCTACTCGGCGGCAGAGGTTGGCTTCCCGGTGCGCGTCCTGCAAGCGCTTGGCGTGAGGGCGCTGCTGGTCAGCAACGCCGCCGGAGGCCTCAACCCCGATTTCCAGGCCGGTGACTTGATGCTCATCCGCGATCACATCTTCCTCCCTGGGCTGGCCGGCCATAACCCCCTGCGTGGCCCTAACGACGACGCTCTGGGGCCGCGCTTCCCCGACATGAGCGACGCCTACGATCCCGACCTGCGCACGCTGGCGAGGCGCACCGCCGAAGCCAAAGGCCAGCGCCTCCGCGAGGGCGTGTACGTCATGGTGGCTGGGCCGAGCTACGAGACTCCGGCGGAGTACGCTGCCCTGCGGGCACTGGGCGCCGACGCTGTAGGCATGTCAACCTGCCCAGAGGTGGTGGTGGCGCGCCATACGTCGCTGCCGGTGCTCGGGATCAGCCTGATTACGAATGTCCTCACCGGCGCCCCCGTTACCCACGAGGAGGTGCTGGCTGCCGCGGATGTGGCGGCGGGCCGCTTCTGCGACCTGGTGGAGGGAATCCTGACGGGCTGGAGGTAGCGCCTAGCCGGCGAGCAGCGTGCTTTGCAGCGCGAACGTGTGCGCCTGTTGCTGCAACGCGAACAGCGAGAAGCGCTGCACCAGCAGGGCGTTCGCCAGGTTGCTCGAAGCGTCGGCCATGTTGGTGTCGGCGATGCGTGAGCGGGCAGCCTCGGCGTTCATTTGCGCCTCGCCCGCATTGGCGGACGCGGTCGTGAGGCGGTTCTCCATGGCCCCGATGCTGCCCTGCTCGGCACTGGCGGCCTGGATGCCTTGATCGAGCTGGCCGATGGCGTTCTGAGCGCCAGCTTGGGTCGTCACGTCGAGGTTGGCCACGCCCAGCTGCTGGGTGGTGGTGGCGTTGAGGCTGCCCTGGACGGTCTGGTTCGCATTCGCGCCCACCTGGAAGGTGAGGCCAGCGGGTGCGGCCTGCTGGCCGTTGAGCAGCGGCTTGGTGTTGAAATCGGTCTGATTGGCGACGTTGTTGATGCCCTGCTGCAGCTGATCGACCTGAGCTTGAACGGCCTGTCGATCGCTGTCGGTCAAGGTGCCGTTGGCGGCCTGGAGGCCCAGCTGCCGTTCCTGCTGCAGCGCGTTCTCCTGCGAGCTCACGGCGCTGCCGGCGGTCTGGAACAGGTTGTTGGCGGTGTCGGCGTTGTCCTGCGCTTGGCCAAGGCCATTCACCTGCGCCGTCAGCTCCTGGGCCACGCCCAGGCCGGCGGCGTCGACGGCGGCGCTGACCAGGCGGTTGCCGCTAGCCAGCTGACTGAACAACGTGGACTGCCGCTGCTGCAGCTGAGGCAGGATGTGGAGCGTGCTCGTAGACGAGGCAAGCGAAGACAGCGCCATACAGCAGCATTGTGCTCCCTGCTTGCCCGTCCGTCAAGCAGCCTGTTTGGAGGGATAGCCCGTGTACCCTATCCGAATGGGCTCCCGCCGCCTTGAGATACCTCCGGCGGAGCTCATCGAGCTGCTGTCCAGGCGTCTTGCTGCCCGCGCCCCGCGGGAGGCGGACGCCACGGGTTTGCGCCGCGCGGCCGTGCTGCTGCCGCTGCTGTTCCGGGATGGCGTGGCCCACGTCCTGTTCACCCAGCGCAGCGAGCATGTGCCCACCCACAAGGGCCAGATCAGCTTCCCCGGCGGAGCGCTCGAGGCGCAGGATGCCGACGCGTCCGCCGCGGCTCTGCGCGAGACCGAGGAGGAGATCGGCATTCGGCCCGACCAGGTCCGCATCCTTGGTCGGCTGGATGACTATGCCACCAGCAGCTCGGGCTTCGTGATTACCCCATTCGTGAGCGTCATCCCGGCCGGTGCGGCGCACCTGACCAGCGATCGCGAGGTGGCGCGCGTTCTAGAGGTGCCGCTGGCCTTCCTGCTGGACCCGGCCAACCGTCAGTCCGACCCGCGCACGCGGCACGGGCAGTATCCCTGGGGAGATGCCGTGATCTGGGGGGCGACCGCCCGCATCCTGAACGACTTCATCGGTATACTGGGCTCGCTTGATCGCCATCATGAGCAACCAGGCTAATTGACCGCCGCCCAACGGCTCGCCAGTCCTGCCGTTCAGGCCTGGATTGCCATCACGCTGATTGGCGTGGTGGTCCTCACGATTGCCGACATGCTGTTCGAGCCGCTGCGGCTAGCCGGCATCCTGATCATTTCAGCGGGGGCCGCGGTCGCCGGCGCCTTGGTCGGAATTGGCCCCATCAGCGAGCGCGATTTCGTGTTCCACGTCCGCAGTCGGGCGGTGGCCATCGGACTGCTGGGGGCCGTCTGTTTCGTGCCGGTGATGGCGGCCCTGGTGTGGGGCTGCATCGCCCTGATCAGCGGCTGGATGGGTGGACCGGGCCGGAACCTGGGCCCGCAGCCCACTCGCGAGGTGCTCTTCAACGTCGACCTCATTGGCCAGGTGGTGATGTACGCCTCCATGGCGGCGCCTATCGGCTTCCTGTCCTTCGGCCTGGCGCGGCGCGTCAGCATGTGGCGGCAAGGCCATCCGGAGGACCGCTTCCACGACTGGGGCCGGCGCATTTGGGACGCGCTGACGGCCAGCATTCTGCACGGCCGCATCGTCCGGCGCAGCAACCTGTACGGCGGCTTCATGCACTTCAACATCTTCTGGGGCTTCGTGGTGCTGCTCATCGGCACCATCATCGTGATGATCGAGTCCGACGTCACGGTGCCCCTGTTCGGTTGGAGCTTCTACCGAGGCAACTTCTACCTCGGCTACAAGGTCGCCATGAACGTCGCCGGCATCATGCTCATCCTCGGCGTGCTGATGGCCTACTGGCGCCGCACACGGAAGCGGCGGACCATCGACACCACGGGCGACGACCTGGCGCTGCTCGGCATCCTGCTCATCCTGACCCTGCAGGGCTTCGCGCTGCAGGCGCTGCGCATCGCCGCCGAGCATGATCCCTGGGCCGGCTGGTCGTTCGGGTCATATCCCTTCTCACTGCTGTTCCTGCCTGTGCCGGAGCAGGCGCTGAGCGTCCTCCATCGCTGGACGTGGTGGACGCACTTCGCTACCACCTTTTTGCTGCTGGGCTACGTGGCTTACAGCAAGGGCATCCACGCTTTCACCAGCCTGGCCAACGTCCTCTTCCGCCGGCTGAAGCCCAGCAGCGAGCTCGACCCCATCCTCAACCTCGAGGAGGCCGAGACCTACGGGGTCGGCAAGCTCAAGGACTTCAGCTGGGCCCAGTTGCTGTCCGTAGACGCCTGCATGCACTGCGGGCGCTGCCTGGAGTACTGCCCGACCTTCAATACCGATAAGCCGCTCCGGCCGCGGGACCTGGTGCTGGAGATCGCCGGCTTCCAGGCCGACAACGGTGGCCTGTTCTCCGGCGAGCTGGGGGCGGAGGGCAACTCTGCCCGCTACCGCTGGGGTGAAGGGGCGGAGCGGGAGTTGATTGGCGGGGTCGTGTCCGAGGACGAGCTGTGGGATTGCACGACCTGCGGCGCCTGCATGTCGCAGTGCCCGGTCTACATCGAGCACGTGCCACTGATCGTGGGCATGCGCCGCCATTTGGTGCTGGAGCAGGCCAAGTTCCCAGACGAGCTGGCGCCGCTCTTCAACAATATGGAGAAGAACTTCAACCCGTGGGAGTACCCAGCGGCCAACCGCGGCCAGTGGGCTCGCGAGCTGGGGGTCAAGATGCTGGCGGAGAAACCGGACGCCGAAGTGCTGTACTGG
>DATGVV010000550.1:0-5441 GCA_035299885.1 Chloroflexota bacterium
GCTCCAGGTTGGGGTAGCGTTGTGCCGCGATGGCCACGGTGCGGCGCAGATCGTCCGCCAGTGCGTTGACGTAGCTGATGACATCGGTCGGCCCGGCCAGCGCCTGCTTGAGCCAGATGGCTTGCACTTGCGCCGGGCCGGCGCCCGCCATCGCCAGCCGGTGATCGGCTTCGGCCCAGGTCCGTCCATCCGGCCGCACCCAGGCCGCGGCGTCCTGGCCGCCCTGAGCGCCATCAATGACGAGGACGTGCTGGTCGCGGAGCGCGTCTCGCCCGGCCACCATTTGGAAGGCACGCGATTCCATGTCGGTATTCGACATCCCGAGGGTCAGCAGCACGATGGTGCCACTGCCATCCGGCTGGCCCTGTCCATCTCGGGGTACCACGTGGGCACCCGCTTGCAGGCCGGCTTGCCGGTAAGGCTCCGGCGGCGTGTTGCGGCCGCCTGGATACAGTCCGCCCTGCCACTTCAGGTAGATCGCGGTCCCAAGATCGGGTAGGGCCACCAGGCGGGTGTTGCTCCCAGCACAGTTGACGGCCAGTACCGCGCGCGGAGCCAGGGCCGCCAGCAAGCCCAGGACCACCAAATAGCGCCGCATGGCTTAACAAACGTAAGACTACCGGAGCAAGGGTATGGGTTACGTGCTCCATGCATATGGAGTTGCGATGACGTGGCGAGGACGCAGGCGGGCGAGCGACCCGTCCCCGTCGGAAGGCGCTCGCTCCGTCAGCAGCCTCCCGACGGGGATCAGGTAGCGGTGCTCGACTACTTGGAGCGTCGCCCGTCCTGCGTGACGATGCCTTGCACCGGAAACACAGCCGGCTTGACGTCGAGCCCGGCGCGCTGCAGCGCGGGGCCAATGGTCTCGCCGAACGCGGCAAATGACTGCTCGTCAGCCCACACGTCAACCACGGTGAAGCCGTTCTCGGTTCGGTAGCAGACGTGGTGCAACCGTTTGGGCTGGTTGGTGATCGCCTGACCGCCGACCTCGAATACCTTTTCGTACTTGTCGACGGACTCATTGGGGAACTCGAACACTGCTGCAATGGCCATGGGTTTTCTCTCCTAGTGGATGGATTTTGGTTTCTCACCCACCGTAAGCCGAAAGCAGCAGCCACGCATGGGTAATCACTACCCAATGTGCCAGTTAGCGCAGCGTGCGGGCGAGTTGCGCGAGAGCGGTGCGATCGACAGCCAACTTATCCAGCAGGGAGGCGACGTGTTTTTCGACGGTCCGCGGCGAAAGGTACAGCCGTTCGGCGATCTCACGGTTTGTCAGGCGGTCGGCCAACAGGTCCAGGACCTCCGCTTCTTTCGCCGTGACGCCGGCAGCCAGTAAGTCTGCGTGCAGCGGGGTCTCGTGCTTGCGGCGTCGTGGAGCCGGTATTCCCGCGCCCTTGAGGAGTGCGCGGCAGGCAGCTGCGGCCCTGCCGAGACCGAGAATGGTGAAGGTGGAGTCGGCGGAGCGCAGAAGCAGTTCCGGCTCGCCCCAGTGGTCGCGCAAGGCGGCCTCGGCGACGAGGCGCTGAGCAAGCGCCGAAAACAGCGGATACCGGCTGCCTGCGTCCAATCCAACGGACAGCGCGGCGCATGCTCCCGGGCCGTCACCCTGTGCACCCCGCGCCACGGCCAGCGCGCAATTGGCCCACAGCGCAGGCCAGCGCGCGGCACGGACCGCCCGCTTTAGGGTTGCTTCGGCCTCACCGGTTTGGGCTTCGCCAGCCAGCGCTCGCAGCAGCAACTCCGGCCCTTCATACGGATTCAGAATGCGGGCGTGCTCGTGAGGCGCTGCCAGGCGGGCTTGGGCCAGGGCGCGGCGGGCTTCGGTCCGGTCCTCCTGCAGTAGCGCGTACAGGCCCCGGCCGATGCCCCACGCGCCGGCCCGAAGCTCGGCGTCATCCGGAGCAAGACTCTCGGCCATGGCCAGATGGCGGTCCATTTCTCGGCCTCGGCCCTGGTGACCCATGGCAAAGCCCTGCATGAGATGGGCGGCTCCCTCCAGGGGAACGAGTCCAAGTCGGTTAGCGGAGATTTGCACTTCGCCAGCAACTTGAAGAGCCTGATCGAAGCGCCCGGTCATGATCAGCAGCGCGGCCAGATTGAGGCCAATACTGGCGGCCAATCCCAGCGCGCCTATGCGGAAGGCTTCGTGTCGCGCCTCATCGAGGCGATCAGATCGGGCATCTCGCAGCATTTCGACTGAACCCAGCTCGTTCAGCACGTGCAGCCATTGGGCAGGCAGTCCGGAGGTTCGGGCCACTTGGAGAGCCCGATCGAGCGCGTCGGTGGCGGCATCCAGGTCTCGCAGCCGAGCGCATAGGCCCATCAGCTCGAGGGCCTCGCACTCCAGGTCGGGCCGGCCGGCCTGCCGGGCAATCCCCACGGCGCCTGCCGCCTGGTGCTCCGCCGCAAGCCCAGAGCCTGGCTGACCGACCCCGAGCGCAACCATGGCTTCAAGGACGGCGATTTCGGCAGCCGTGGCGGAGTCATGGCCGAATGTGCGCTGCGCCCGATGGAGATGTGCTCGAGCATCATCCCATTGCGCGGTGACGATAGCTGCCCGCGCCATCAAGAGCCGTAGACCCGCTGCCACTTTGGAGTCGCTGCCCTCGGCGATGCCAATCACCTGACCGGCGATCTCAGTCGCGGCTGCTGGCTGGCCAGCAAGCAAGAGCGTCCGCGCCAGGGCATGCCTCAGCTCTACTCCAAGCTGGCTGGCCTCGTCGGCCAACGCCGCCGCACTACGTAAGGTGGGCTCGGCCGCCGACAGCATGCCTCGCGCCAGCGCCCGGTGCCCGGCCTGCAGTAACACCTCCGAAGCTTGCTGGAGCTGTCCGCCCTCTGCCAGCAGCCGCCCAACGGTCAGGTCGCGCTCCATGTCATCGCCCGCTGCGGAATTCGCCACGGCTTCAGCGGCAGCCAGACAGAGCCGTTCGCGATCGGCGGCCGTGGTGTCGCCTTGCACGATCTCCCGGGTTAGGGCGTGCCGGAATGCGAACCCGGCGCCGTCAGCCACAACCAACTGGAACGCTGCGCAGCGATGCAGCACCAGGGCGACGGCATCGAGGCTCAGCCCAGTGATTGCGGGCAGCATCCGCCACTCAAAGTGGTGGCCGAGCACGGCCGCGGCCGACAGGACGTTCCGCTCATTCGCATCGAGCCGCCCGAGGCGAGATCGCACCGTGTCGGCGAAGCGCTGCGGTACCCCACCCTGTTCACCGGTCGCGAGCAGATCTTCGACGAGAAGCGGCAGGCCTTCAGCGTCCCGCACCACCTGTTCGAGCTCTGCGCTCGAGGCGGAGCTTGCGCCTAGGCAAGCACTGGCCATTTGCTCTGTCTCCGATGGGGACAGCCGAGCCAAATGGCAGACTTGGGCTCCGCTTGGCCCGAGCAGCGTCACTACATCCTCGCGGCCGTCGGTAGTCCGAGCTGTAGCGAGCAAGGCTATCGGCACATTGCCAATGTGGTCGGCTAAAAAGCGGATGATTGCCATGGTGCCGTCGTCCGCCCAATGCAGATCTTCGAACATGATGAGCGCGCCGCTTTTGCGGATGAGTCGTGTCAGCGCCTGGAACACGGCTTCAGCCGTGACCAGCAGAGGTTCCTCTGGCGAGCGCCAACTGGCAGATCGCCAGTGGGGCAGCAGCGTCGCCACGAGAGGCACATAAGGAGCGAACGCGTCTTCCGGCGGCGGCGGACGATCTCTGGTGAGTTCGAGCAGCGCTTCCGCAACGGGACGCAGAAGGCTGGTCACCAGCTCCGGTACGGCTCGACCAATCAACACCTGAAGTCCTGCGCGCTTGGCCGTCGAAGCGGCGAATTCAACCAGCCGGGTCTTGCCGATTCCGGCTTCGCCCATAAGCAGCGTGGCCGACCCTTGGCCGCGAGGCAGCTTGGCAATGGCCGTGGATAGCAGGGTGACTTCCTCTGCTCTTCCGAACAGAACCGGGCAGCGCACGCGTTGATTGTCGCCCTCCTGCGAAAGTCCTGATTGCAGCGGACGATCTCATTTGTGCTACTGGGTGGAACTATGCCCTCAGTATCAGTTTGCGTGTGGCGTCCGCCCCCTCGAAGTGATAGCGTCAAGGAGGTGGCCTGACATGAGGGCGAAGCTGCCGCGTGGCTAGATGACACGCACCGAAGTGTGGTTCCGCACCAAGCGGCAAGCCCGCACGACCATAAAAATCGCGTCACGAAAGGAGCCTACTATGCCTACCACTGGCTTTGTCGTACCCATCCTTCCTGGCAAGGAATCACTCGCCCGCGAGAGCGAGAACGATCTCAAGCAGCGTGCGGCCGAGCACGCGGAATCCCGACGGGGCAGAGGTTGGTCGGTCGAGCGCGCCTATCTCCAGAAGAACCCCGACGGCAGCGCCGCTTACGTCGTTTACCTCGATCATGCCGGAGCCTTCCCGGAAGCGATGGGCCAGTTCCTGAGCTCGGACCTGCCCATAGACAAGAATTTCCTGGGCAAGGTCCAAGAGGCCACCGGCATCGACTTTCGCGCCGGGTGGTCGGGGCCACCCCCTGAGCTGATTGCTCAGTGGATCGCGCCCGGAGCGGGGAATCGCCGAGCCAAGGGTTTCGCCTTCGCGGCGCCTTTCCAGCCGGGCAAGACCGACCAGGGCCGCGCCTTCGCCAACGAAGCTTTCGTCCAGCGGCGGGCCGAGATGACCGAGTCACGCCTGGCGAAGCGGATGACTCGGGAGGAAATCTTCCTCAACCAAACCCCATCTGGAGACATGGTCGTGGTCTACCTCGAGGGCGAGGATCCAGTCCAGGCTAACCGTGACTTCGCCAGCTCGAATACGCCCTTCGACCGCTGGTTCAAGGACCGTTGCAAGGAGATCTTCCCGCCCTACATCGACTTCAACCAACCGGTCCCGCCCAACGAGGAGATGTTTTCCTGGCAGCAGGCCTGATCCAGGATATCGTGCTGTTTCCACCAGCCTAGCGCTACTATCCCGACGCCGCCAAGCGCATGCGGAACGGGGAGGCGGCGCTCTAGCTGGTCTTCAAGGCCGTGGAGCGGCTGAGCCAGAGGTGGCGCGTCTTTCCTAACCGATGTGCCCGAGTGAAGTCTCGAGGTGGGAAAGCACCGTTCCGTCCCGGTCGCTGCGGCGCGAATCGTTCGTTGGTCGTGCATGGACGGCAAGGTTATGAGTCGACCTTGTCATGAACGGCAACGTTTACCTGCGTCGCCAGCATTTGCTGCGAGCATTCGTGAGCTTAATCAGCGGCCAACTTATGTTTCCCGGTGCGGCAAGGCCATCGGTTAAATGACAGAGACCACCACCATCACCACCACCACCACGGCGATTGGGCGCGGGGGGAGGAACAGCAGTAGCTGCTGCTGCCGTTCCTCCTCCTCCGTGTGACGCACCTGCGCGGCAGAGGCCTAGCCATCGGGGATGATTAGCGGGCCTATCATGGCCGCGTGG
>DATGVV010000551.1:0-3499 GCA_035299885.1 Chloroflexota bacterium
CGCCTGTACGGAGGCCGCCGATGAAGCTGGGCATAGCTTGATTTTAGAAGTCGGCAACAAGGCCTAGAAGCATCCGCTTGTCCTGCTGCCACGTACACTCAGAGCAGGATGAGCCTGCCCAAGGAGCCGCCCAGCAGCGAGATCACGCCCCAGCCACTGTTCTGGCGCCGGCGCGAGTTCATCCGCAACGGGGGCCTCATGGCCGGCACGGCCGTGGCCACGGGCGGCCCGCTGCTGTGGCTCGTCGGCAAGAGTCCGCCACCCGATGCGCCAGATGAGCCGGCGCTCGAAGAGCTGCCCGCAAGCGCGAGTGGCGGGCAGTTTGACGTCGACGAGCCGCCGACGCCCTATAAGGACGTCACCACCTACAACAACTACTACGAGTTCGGCATCGACAAGGAGGATCCGGCCCAGAACGCCCGCACCCTCCAGACGCGGCCCTGGACCATCAGCGTCGAAGGCGAAGTGGCCAAGCCGCGAACCATTGACATCGACGACTTGCTGAAGCAGTTTCCGCTGGAGCAGCGCATTTACCGCATGCGCTGTGTTGAGGCGTGGTCGATGGTCATCCCCTGGCTCGGGTTTCCCCTGGCCAGCCTCATTAAAAGCCTGGAGCCGACGGGCAAGGCCAAGTTCATCGAATTCGTGACCAAGTTGGACCCCATCCAAATGCCGGGCCAGCGCTTCCCTATCCTGCAGTGGCCATACGTCGAAGGCTTGCGGCTGGATGAGGCGCTGCACCCGCTGGCGCTGATGGCCGTGGGCCTGTACGGCAAGATGCTGCCCAACCAGAACGGCGCGCCGCTGCGGCTGGTGGTGCCCTGGAAATACGGCTTCAAAGGCATCAAGTCCATCGTGAAGATGCGCTTCGTGGAACAGCAGCCGCGGACCACCTGGGCCATTGCGGCGCCAGACGAGTACGGCTTTTACGCCAGCGTCAACCCCGCCGTGGATCACCCCCGCTGGAGCCAGAAAACGGAGCGCCGCATCGGCGAGTTCCAGCGCCGGCCGACGCTGCCCTTCAATGGCTACGCCGAGCAGGTGGCCAGTTTGTACTCCGGCATGGACCTGCGCAAGAACTTCTAAGAGGCAAGAGGCAAGAGGCAAGAGTGGCCATCGCTGAGCGCGTCGACCGGCTCCCGGCCCCCGGCTCCCGGCCCCGGCAGCGGCGTGAGCCGATGCCCTGGCTCAAGCCCGGTATCTTCATCGGCGCGCTCTTTCCGCTGGCTGCGCTGGCCATCCGCTGGTGGGACAGCGCTCTGGGCGCCGATCCCATCCGCGAGATTGAGAACGAGCTGGGCCTGGCGGCGCTGATCTTTCTGATCGCCGCCACCGCCTGCTCGCCGGTCAGACGGCTGTGGGGCTGGACCTGGGCCATACGCGTGCGCCGGGAGCTGGGTCTGTTCGCCTTCTTCTATGCCGTGCTGCACTTCGGCGTGTATTTCTGGGACCAGTACCCCAACTGGGGCATCATCCCCGAGGACATCGCCAAGCGGCCGTTTATCACCGTGGGCTTCACCGCGTTCCTGCTACTGGCGCCGCTGGCGGTGACCTCCACCAAAGGCTCGGTCAAGCGGCTGGGCTACGTTCGCTGGCAGCAGATCCACTGGCTGGTATACCCGGCCGCGGTGCTCGCCGCCGTGCACTTCATCTGGCGTGTCAAGCGAGACATAAGCCAGCCGCTGACGTACGCCATCATCGTGGCCGTGCTGCTGGCCATCAGGCTGGCCTGGTGGCTCCAGAAGCGCTACGCCAGCGGCGAAGCGCTCAGCTAGCTCGAGCGACGATCGAAGTACAGCCGCTCGGCGGCGATCACTCCTTGGCGCAGCTCCAGGACCGTCACCCATGTGGAGCGCCGCTGATCGTCGCTGAACACGCCCTCCACCACGATGTGCCGCCCGTCCCGGCCGGCCACAACCAGGTTCGCCTCCAGCCGCCCGCTGCCGGCGTTCTTCTGGTCCTGGTCGACGTGCGCCTGGCGTGACACCAGCGGCGCGCTGCGCCCGGGCGTCAGATAGGCGACGTCTTCGGCGAAGTAGCCGGCGTATGCCTCCCAATCGCGCCGGTTGAAGGCGTCCAGCCAGCCGCGGACGAACGCTTCAGGATCCTCCGGCACGTCAGGCATCACATGACACTAGCATTCGGAAGTGGACCTGTTCGGCTACGACCCGGCGGTGCTGGCTCGCTACCCGTCGGTCGTGGGTGGCGTAGTGCTGGCGCGGGGAGTGGCCAACGGCCCGTCTGCGCCCGATCTCCAGCGGCGCTTCGAGGACGAGCAGCGCTGGGTGATCGCCCGCATCGGGGCGACGCCGTTTAGCGACATTCCCTCGCTGGCCGCCTGGCGCAAAGCCTTTCGCGGCTTCGGCGTGGACCCTACGCAGTACCGCGGCGCGGCCGAGGCGCTGCTGCGGCGACTGACCAAGAGCGGCGAGATCCCGTCCATCGGCACGCTGGTGGACATCGGCAACCTGGTCAGCATCCGTCACGCCATCCCAACCGCGGTATTCGATCTGGATCGCCTGAAGCCGCCGGTGCGCGTGCGCTTCGCGGACGGCTCTGAGGACTTCCACGACATCGGCCAGAGCACATCCGTCCATCCCGAACCGGGCGAGGTGGTGTTCGTGGACACCGCCAACGTGGTGGTCGCCCGGCGTTGGTGCTGGCGCCAGGGCGAGGCAGGCGCTGCTCAGCACGACACCGTTAACGTGGTCATCACCACCGAAGCCCACCACCAGCAAGGTCGCGCCGACGTCGAAGCAGCCCTGCGCGACCTCCAGGACCTCCTCGCCGACTACGCCGGCGGCACGCTCAGCAACGCCATCCTGGATGCCCGGTCGCCAACCTTCAGTTCCTCTCCCTCCGGTGAGGGAGAGGCTAGGTGAGGGCGTCCAGTCTTAGGACCCTCCCCGCGTAAAGTCCGCCGCTACTAGCAAGTGCACGATGGCCAGCCGCCCGGCGGCGACTTCGCGCAGCGCTTCCTCCACGGCCGGGCGCAGCTCCTCGGGGCGCTCCACGCGGGCGCCGAAGCCGCCGTACAGCCGCGCCAGGCCAGCGTAGTCCGTCTCAGGAGCGATCGGGCCGCCGTAGTGGAGGCCGGTGCGGGCCGCGGCGCCCTCGGGATAGTACCGCAGCAGCGCGGCCTCCATGGCCACGTAGCTGCGGTTGTCGAACACGAACGTGAGCGTCGGCAAATCGGCTTCTTGAGCGAGCCCGAGGCAGGCCAGCACCGGGTTGTAATAGAAGGCGCCGTCGCCCATGAGGCTGACGACCAGTCTGTCCGGCTGGGCGTACTTCACGCCCAGCGCCTGGCACATCATCACGCCCAGGCCGCCGGTCACCCGGCTGTAGAAGTCGCCGTCCTTGCGACGCGGGATGAGGCGATTAATCAGGCCGTGCGTCGTGGTCGTCTCTTCGAGGACCACCGCGTTGTCCGGCAGCACCTCGGCGATCTGCGACAGCACCCAGCCGTCGCGCAGCGGCACTTCGCGCTCCCAGCGGG
>DATGVV010000552.1:0-5087 GCA_035299885.1 Chloroflexota bacterium
GACGGGCCGGTGGCCAAATCCCAGGGATGCAGCCAGACGTCGATGCGCTGGTGGACGTAGCCGAACAGCTTGTAGGTCACCAGGACATTGATGGCCAACAGCAGTAATCCAACGCCGACGAAGGTCTTGCGACCCGTGGCCACGTACATCATCGACAGGGCAATGCCGAGCATCAGCACTGTGGCGCCCAAGTCCTTCTGCCACAGCAGCAGCAGCAGTGATAGGCCCCACAGCAGCAGCAGCGGCACCAGGTAGGGCCACGGGCTGAGCTTGAGGCTGGCCCAGCGGTAGTCGGCGCGGGCCAGGATCTCGCGGCGCTCCTCGAGGTAGGCGGCCATGAAGATGACCAGCAGCAGCTTCATCAGCTCCGATGGCTGGAACTGGAAGGGCCCAAAGCCCAGCCACAGCCGGGCGCCGTTGATCTCGCGGCCGAAGATGGCGGTAATCACCAGCAGGCCAATGCCCAGCGCCGCGGCGGTGTACTTGTAGCGGTGCAGCACGCTGACGTCGCGCAGGCCGAACAGCACGGCCAGCATGAGCGCCAGGCCCAGCGCCAGCCAGCCAAATTGGGCGCGCTCCTGCGCGGGCTCGAGGTAGTTCAGGACCAGCAGGCTCACGCCCGACAGGATGCCGACCATGGGCAGCAGCGATTCGTCGCCCCGAAAGCGCAGCGCGGTGAGGACGGTATGGACCAGCAGCAGGAGCATCGAGAAGTACAGCGGCGTCCTGAACCAGTCCCCGGTCGGTTTTCCGGCTAGAACAAACGACTCGCCGGCCCAGCCCAGCGCGAACGCCAGGCAGACCAGCAGCAGCAACCCGAGCTCGCGGACGCGCAGCGGCACTGTGTGGCCGATTGTAGAATCTGGCCGTGGCCGGTCCGGAGTCGCTCTTGGGGATCGACGTCGGAACAGCCTTCACCAAGGCGGCGCTGTTCGAGCCAGTCGACGGCCGCTACCGGTTGATTGCCCGCGCGCAGGCGCATACCTCAGCCTCGAGCCACGTGTACGAAGGGCTGGGGAAGGCCTGCGCACAGATCGAGGGCCTTACCGGCCGGCAGCTGTTCGCTGGAGGCGAGCCGCTGGCCGGCGAGGTGTCGGCCGGCCGCGGCGTGGAAGGCGTGGCGGTGGCGGTGAGCTGCTACCGGCCGCTGCAGGTCCTGGCCACCAACGAGGAGGCGGCGGCCGCCACACGATCGGAGCGATGTCAGGTGCACGTGCTGGCCGGCAGTTCAGTGCGCGAGCGGGTCCAGCAGGCCACCGCGGTGGTTTGGGACGCGATCGTCGGGGCCGAGGCGGAGACCGAGGCGGCCCTGCTGTACCTCGGCACCCCGCCCGCGGGACCGGCAGCGATCAGCGGCGACGCGACCGCCATCCGGCGGGGACTTGCCGAGCTGGCGATCAAGCTGGCGGAGGAGCAAGTTGCAGGGCTGGCGGATCTTGGCGCCGCGGCAACCGAGCCGCTCGCCACGAGCTCCTCCGCCCTACTCGAGTTAACGCAGCTCATCGGTTCGCGCTTTGGCCTGCGGCTGGCGATCGCCGACTGCGGGTCCAGTCAGACGACGCTGACGCACGCCACGCCCAATCAAGGCGGCGCGCGCGTCGTGTTGCACGACCATGCGCTGCTGGACGTACCCACCACGCATAACGGGCTGAGCGCCATGCACGAGGCGCTGCAGCGCGCTCTGGCCGGCTGCGTGGCCGAGCCGTTCAGCGCGGACCTGGTGGTAGGCACCGGCGCGCTGACCCGCTTCGGCCGCTGGGGCGAACCCGCGCTGACGCTGCTGAATGGCATCCGGCCGGGGGGCGTCCTGCAGTTCGCACTGGACAGCGCCGGCATCGTCAGCCAAATCGCGGCGCTGGCGCGAGCTTTCCCGGATGAAGCCTGCCAGGCGTTCGAGCACGATGGGTTGGTGGCCCTCGGCGCGGCCGTGTGCCCGCGCGGAAACGTCAAGCCCGGCGCCAAAGCGCTGGAAATCGGCTGGCGCATCGACGATCAACCGGAGCAGTTGCAGGAGGTGAAATCGGGCGAGCTGGTGCGCATTCCCTTGGCGCCAGGCCGCAAAGCAAGCTTGACGCTGCGTCCGGCCAGGCAGGTCGACGTCGGGCTGAACCAGCCCGGCGTGGCCGCCACGGCGCACATCGACGGCGGGCGGGTGGGCTTGATGGTCGATGCCCGCGACGAAGCGGCCAAGGCCGAGCGCCGCCCCTGGGAGGAAGCGCTGGCGTGAAGCCGCGGCTCACGTTTGTTCCTCACCCACCGCGGTCGGAGCGGCGAGGTGAGGGCGCCTGATGGCCGGCACGCGGCCGCAGCTGCTGCTGCCGAGCCAATGCACCTGGCGGCGGCAGCTCCAGGCGCCGGGCAGCGTCGTGGTCTCGCCGGGTGACGTTGTGCAGCCGGACACGATCGTGGCCGAGGGGCAAGCGGGCGTGCAGCCGCTAGTGGTCGAGCTTGGGGAGGCACAGCCGATCGTGCTGGCAGGCCAGGAGGTACAGGCCGGCGAAATGCTGGCGCGGCGCAAGAAGATGCTGGGTCGAGATCGAGAGATCGTCGCGCCGGCGGCCGGCAAAGTGCTGCTGCTGGACGCTGGCGAGCTGCTGCTGCAGCCGCCGCCGGTCACCGTGAAGCTCGACGCCCAGTTGCCGGGCATCATCGCCGCGGTGCGCCCCGCCTGGGGCGCGGACGTGGAGGGCTGCTTTGGCCTGCTGCGTGGCTGCGCAAGCTGGGGCCCGAACCTTTTCGGCCGCCTCGGCGAGGATCTGGCCATCGTGGCCGAGCCACTGACCGCGGTGCAGCTGGCGGCACTGGCCGGGCAAGGCATCAAGGCCGTCATTGCGCCTAGTTGGGAACACGAGCCGGCCAGGCCGGCGCCGGATGGCCCCGCCGTTTTCCTGACGGAGCCGCTTCCGGGCCGGCCGATGGCGCCGCCCATCGCCGAGGCGCTGCAGCGCCACAAGGGACAGCCCGTGGCGCTGAGGCTCGGTCGAGAGCCGCTGCTCGGGTTCACCGCGGATCAAGCCGCCGACCAGCAATGCTTCGGCGCCGGCTCGTGGGTGCGCAGCGCCGAGGGTCACGCCGGCAGGCTGGTGGGCGTGGGGGAAGCGCCGCGCTTCTTCCCGTCCGGCCTCAGGGCCACGCCGGCCGAAGTAGATTTCGGTGACAGCACCGAGACGCTGCCGATCGACAGCTTGGAGTGGATTGCCTAGATCCAAAAGGGCGGATCTTCCAGCACTCACGGTTCTGCTGCTGGTGGGCTTCTTCTTTCGAGTTCATCGGCTGCCGGAGGTGCCCTCGGGGCTCACCTGGGACGAGGGCGCCGAGGGTCTGGAGGCCGCTCGGCTGTTCCACGGGCAGTTCGCGCTGTTCTTTCCGGAGCACGGCGGGCATGAGCCGCTGCTGGTTTATCTGCAGGCGGCTTCGCTGAAGCTGTTCGGCTGGAGCGCCTTCTCGCTGCGGCTGCCGAATGTGTTCCTGACCACGCTGGCGCTGGCGGCCAGCTTTTTGGTGGCGCGCAAGCTGTTCGGTCGGCACGTCGCCTGGCTGGCCACGCTGCTCCAGGCGGTGGCGCTGTGGCCGCTGATCATGAGCCGGCTGGCTATCCGGCCGGCGGCGCTGATCCTGTTCGGAGCGCTGGCCATATACTGGCTGGCGCGCTGGCTGCGCGGGCAGGATGCGCGGCGATCGGCGGCCCTGTGCGGACTGTTTACGGCCGCCGCCAGCTACACCTACACGCCCGGCCGATTTCTGGTTCTTGTCGTAGGGCTCGCCTGGCTCGCCGCGCTCACGGCAGCTCCGAAACGCAGGCCGCTGCTTGACCAGGCTGCGCTAGCCGGCGGGATCGCCGCGGCCGGGTTGGCGCCGCTGGGCTGGTACTTCGGGCGAAACCCAGGCACGTTCTCTGAGCGGGCCGGCGAGCTGTCCATCTTCAACCCCGCGTTCGGACCACCGCTGCTTAACTGGCTCAACAGCCTGAAAGCCACGCTGCTGATGTTCTCCTTCGCCGGTGAGCCGGGCTGGGACAAAAACATCGCCCATCAGCCACTGTTCGATCCAGTGCTGTCGGTGCTGCTGTTGGCCGGCGTGGGGCTGGCAGTGTGGCACTGGCGGCAGCCCAGGTATCTGCTGGCGCTGGCGTGGCTTGGGATCATGCTCCTGCCGCTGACGCTGACAGCCAAAGACCTGCCCGACTTCGGCCGGGTGAGCGGCATTGCGCCGGCAGTCTTCCTGTTCCCGGCGCTGGCGGCAGCGGCCGTCTGGCGGCGCTGGCTCGCTACCGGCTGGCTGCTGGCTGCCGGCGCGGTCGCGCTGGCGGGCGTGAGCTACTGGCAGTACTTCAACGTCTGGGAGCGCGCGGAGGGCAAGGCCGAGTCCTACCGCCCCGCGGTCCTTGAGGCCGGACACTCGGCGATTGGGCGGCTGCACGCGCGCGATGCTCCGGCACTGGTGTACCTGGGGGTGCCGGAGGCCTACGACGCCGTGGCGGACTTCCTGGTCGCCGGGTTCAACATCGAGCATCCCGACGACGGCTGGCGATTGCTCGCCTATGACGCGCAGTACACGGAGGTGGCGCCGCCACCTGGCGCGGAAAGCTACCTCATGGCGGCGGGCGGGGCGCCGATCACCGCCCTACCGGCGCCGCGGATCCCTGCCAGTCTGGACTTGGGTGACGTGCTGCAGGTGTACGGTTATGACCTGCCGGCGCGGATCTCGCCTGGCGAAACGCTCACGTTGCGCGCTTTCTGGCGCCCGGCGCGGAGCGTGTCGTCGGTCACCTTCTTCGCCCACCTGGTGGATTACTCGGGCAACAAAACGCTGGCGGCGCGCGACCACGATGGCTTCCCGCCGGATCAGTGGCGGGGCGGGGAGAGGGTGGTCTCGAGTTTCCCGCTGGTGGCGCCGGCCGGCACTCCAGCCGGCGCTTACTGGGTGGAGTTCGGGGCGTACACGGCAGGCGGGCAGCACCTGCTCATCGATGGCAACCAGGAGCGGAAACTGCTCGGACCAGTGGTTATCAGCTCCGAGGCCAACGCCGGCGGAGCGGCGGTGGTGGCCGAGCTGGGTAGCAGCATCGGCCTGCTGCCGCCATCGGT
>DATGVV010000553.1:0-8666 GCA_035299885.1 Chloroflexota bacterium
CCCTGGTCCTCGTGGCTATGGCCATGTCCGTGGTCGTGGCCGTGATGCTCGTGGCCGTGGCCATTGCCGTGCGAGGCAGCCGACGCGGCGGCGGCCCGCTGCGCCTCGCGGCGCGCGTTCTCGTCGATCCAATCCTCAGGGTGCAGAGCGATGCGGCGGCCGTCCTCGGCGAACTGAGATTCCTCTTTGCCGAAGCGGGTCTCCACGTCGGCGGCGTTCTTGCCCTTGTCCTCGAGCTGGATCAGCCGGCCGAGCTTCACGAATAGGTCCAGGTCCAGGCTCATGGCCGAGACGTAGACGACGGGCTCAGAGCCCGTGTTGAAATGCTGGTGCTCGGACATGAACGGGATGTGCAGGGTGGTGCCGGGCTTCCAGTCGTAGCGCCGGCCGTCGACCACGCTGAAGCCGGTGCCAGACAGGAAGTGCATGCCCTCCTCGCCGTGCTGGTGCTTGCCGGTGTGGTGGCCGGCCGGAAGCTCGGCCTTCATCAGGCTGGTGCCCATGCTCGGGAAGCCGACCTGCTCGCCGATGAGCATGGCGATGCGGTAGTCCTGCGGGGTCTCGATCCACTTGAGGTCCTTGCCCTTGGCGAGCGCGGGGCGTGCTCAACCTGGTGCTGGGCCTTCTTGCCGGCGGCCAGCCATTCGTCATAAAAAGTAGTCATGGATGAATAGCCTACTCTATTGACCCATGCAGCTGGCCTATGCCATGACCGCCCTGGCCGCCGAAGTGACCCCGGATGGCAAGCTCTGGATGCTTGGTGGCGACTTCGACACGCTGACGGCGCAGAGCTTCCCTGTCACGCATCCGGCTATGGCGCTGGTCGTGAAGTTGTGGGCCCAGCTGCCTGAATGCGAGCGCGAGCACCAGCTCACCGTGGAGCTCATCGACTCGGACGGCCGCGAGCAGATCAAGCGCATCGAGATGCCATTTCGGGTGGCGCAGCCAGCGCCTGGTAGGCGTATCGGAGCCAACCTGGTGCTGCACCTGGTGGGGCTGCAGTTTCCGAAGCCGGATGACTACGCGTTTCACATCCTGGTGGACGACATCGAAATCGGCTCGGTGCCGTTGACGGTAGCGCAGCAGACCTCTCCCTAACCCTCTCCTGAGGAGAGGGAATCAAAGGTAGCCCTCTCCTCAGGAGTGGGAACTTCGCGTACCCTATAGCGCATGGCTACTGTCATCGGAACGCGCGCGCCGCGCGTTGAGGGCGTCGAGAAGGTTGCCGGGCAGGCACTCTATTCGGCCAACGTACTGCTGCCGGGCACGATCTGGGGCAAGTCGCTGCGGAGCTCTCACGTGTACGCGCGCATCAAACGCATCGACACCAGCAAGGCCAGGGCACTGCCCGGCGTACTGGCGGTTATCACCGCTAAAGACATCAAGAACAACCTGATCGGCAAGCGTCTGCGCGACCAGCGCATCCTGGCTGACGACGTGGTGCGCTTCGTGGGCGAGCGGGTGGCGGCCGTGGCGGCCGAGGACAAGGACGTCGCTGAGGACGCGCTGGATCTGATCGAGGTGGAGTACGAAGAGCTGGAGCCGCTGCTCGATCCGCTTACGTCGATGACCGACGAGGCGCCGGTCTTGCATCCGGAGTTCGAGACCTACGTGGGTAGGCCCCCGAACCTGCCCAGCATCAAGAACGTGCACGCCTACACCAAGATCGAGCGCGGCGACCTGGCAGGCGGCTTCGCCGAGGCCGACCAGGTGGTCGCGGGCACGTACAGCACGGCCATGGTGCACCAGGCTTACATTGAGCCCAATGCCGCGGTGGTGTCGATCGATGAGGAGGGGCGGGTGCACGTGTGGCTGGCGCAGAAGCAGCCCTATGGCCTACGGGACTGGCTGGCCCAGGCGCTGGAGCTGCCGATCGAGCAGGTGGTGTTCGAGTACACACGCGTGGGCGGCGAGTTTGGCGGGAAGGGCTCGCTGAACGACGCGCCGCTGTGCTATTACCTGGCCAAGGCCACGGGCCGGCCGGTGCGGATGGTGATGACCTATACGGAGGAGTTCGTGGCCGGGAACCCGCGCCATCCCAGCTGCATCACCCTCAAGACTGGCGTCAAGCGCGACGGAACGATCGTGGCTCACGAGGCACGGGTGATATTCGACAGCGGGGCATATGCAGGCTACAAGCCGGTGCCGACAGTGGACCTTGGCGGGGCTCGTAAGTTCGCGGGAGCGTATCGCATCCCCAACGTGAAACTGGAGTCGTTCATCGTCTACACCAATCACGTGCCGGGCGGCTTCATGCGCGCACCGGGCGACCCGCAGATGAGCTTCGCGCTGGAGAGCCACATCGATGAGGTGGCCTACAAGGTTGGGCTGGCCCCCCTGGAG
This sequence comes from Chloroflexota bacterium, assembly GCA_035299885.1. Classification (GTDB taxonomy): domain Bacteria; phylum Chloroflexota; class JAJPGV01; order JAJPGV01; family JAJPGV01; genus DATGVV01. The sequence continues at coordinate 2,344 of DATGVV010000553.1, forward strand.
TTTCGGCTCCACAACCTGCTGCGTGAGGGCGACGTCTCAGGCGGGGGCGAGCAGTGGCAGGACCTACGCGGGCGAGAGGTGCTGGAGGCCGCCGTGGCAGGCTCGAACTACGGCAAACCCAAACCGCGGCCGAATATCGGTCGGGGTATGGCCATCAGCAACCGCCACATCGGCGGCGGCGACGCCGAGGTGCTCATCCAGATCGACGGCGAGGGCCAGGTGACGCTGGTGACTGGGACGCCGGACGCGGGCCAGGGTTCGCATACGATCCAGCGCCAGATCATCGCCGAGATGCTGGGCGTCCCCATGGATGAGGTGCGGGTGGTGGTCGGCAACACCGACCAGGCCCCGTTCGATCCGGGCGTGGGCGCGGGCCGGACGACGCACGTCACCGGCAGGGCGGTGATGGACGCGGTGCAGAAGGCGACCGACGAGCTGCGCGGCTGGGCAGCCGAGATCCGAGGCTGGCCAGAGAGCGACGTGGAGCTGCGCGACGGGCACTTCGTGGCCAAGACGGAGCACGGCGCGCCCATTTCGTTCGCCGAAGCCGCCCGCGAGGCGATCCGGCGCAAGGCCGAGCCACTCGAGTTCCGGGCAGCCTACAGCAAGAACAAGGTCGAGCAGGAGTGCTTCATCGCGCAGGTGGCCGAGGTGGAGGTCGATCCTGAGACGGGCGAGGTCAAGGTGCTGCACATCAGCGCCGCCCATGATAGTGGCCCGCTCATCAATCCGATGGCGGCCGAGGGCCAGGTGGAGGGCGGCGTCATCCAGGGACTGGGTTTTGGCGTGATGGAAGAGATCCTCCTGGAGGACGGGAAGGTGGCCAACCCGAACTTCGGCGAGTACAAGATCCCGACCATTGCCGATATCCCTGAGATCAAGGAGACGTTCGTCGAGGACGCGCCGGGGCCACTGCCGTACGGCGGCCGCAACATCTCGGAGCATTCGCTGATCGTGACCGCGGGCGCCATCGGCAACGCGGTGCGCGACGCCGTGGGCGTGCGCATCACGTCGACACCGATGACGGCGGAGAAGGTGTACAAGGCGCTGCGGGAGAAGAAGCCCTAGCGCCGCAGGCCCATCTTCTTCAGCCGGGGGATGACCTCATCCTCCATCTGGTGCAGGCCGCGGATGGGGTCGAAGAAGCACGTTAGGATGCTCTCGATGCCGACCTCGCGCAGGCCGCGGATGCGCTCGGCCACGGTGTCGTAGCTGCCGTACAGCTTCCAGGCGCCGAGGCCCATGGCGTAATTCAGGAACATGTCGCGGCCCATGCCGCTCCACTCGTCGTTCGGGTCCACCTTGTCGCCGTAACGCTGCGAGAACGACGTGTTCGGATCTGACAGCAGGTTGAAGATGAAGCCGTTGATGGCCTCCTTGTCGACCTCCTCCTGGACCCAGCTCACCACGTCGTTGGCCGCCTGGTCGGTCTCGGCCATGATGATGTAGCACATCGTGGCCGGTCGCACCACGCGACCATAGTTGGCCGCCCGCTCGTGCACGTTGCGCACCATTTGGGCGTACTCCTCCAACGTCCGGCCGGTCAGGAAGGCCCAGTCGCAGTGGCGGCAGGCGAAGTCCATGCCGACGGCCGAGTTGCCGGCGTTCATCAGTACCGGCCGCGGCTGCCGGACAGGTCTGGGCCGGATAAGCGCGTCGTAGGACTGATAGTAGTCGCCCTCGAAGTCGATCGGCTCGTCGCTGGCCCACAGCCATTTCATGAGGGTCACGAACTCGTCGGCCACGTCGTAGGCCTGGTCGTGCTCGAAAGGCTGCTGGCCGAAGATGCGGTTCTCCCGCACGTTGCCCGCGCCGGTCACGACATTCAGGCCCCAGCGGCCCTTGGACACGAAGTCGATGGTGGCGCCCATCTTGGCCACGTGCACAGGGTGGAACTTGTACGTGACGTGCGCTGTCGAGAACAGCGCCAGCCGGCTGGTCACCGGGGCCAGGCAGGCGGCCGCGGCCAGGAAGTCGAGCGAGTCGTCGTTGTAACCGCTCGGCCCGCCGTAGCCGCGCCAGCGGGCAAACGGCACCTGGTACTCATAGCCCATGCGCTCCGCCAGCTGGTTCATGTGCATGGCGTTGTCCCAATGCCAGAAGTCCCTCAGCCGCTCGCGGTCGGCCAGCACCGCCTTGGAGGCCGTCATGCCACAGGCCAAATTCCAGGCGAAGAAGCCCAGCTCCATGTTATTGCCACTGCGCGTCTCCGGCTGCCCGCCCGGATCGAACGGCCCCCGAATTTGCTCCACCTTCTGTGCCAATTCGCCTACTCCCTGATCCCTGATCCCTGATCCCTACTCCACTCCCACGCCCGTGCCACCATTGTGCCGTGGCCGAGGCGAGCAAGCAGGAGCAATGGCAGAAGCTGTTCGGCTGCATGCTGGGTTACCAGGCTACGTGGGTCATTGACGTGGGGTTGAAGGCCGAACTGTTCGCCGCCATTGCCGACAGCGGCCCCATTGGGGAGCAAGCTTTGGCCGCTAAGCTGGGCGGTCTCGACCAGCGTTACCTCGAGGTCTGGTGCCGCGCCGCGTATGCCTTCGAGCTCGTCGACTGGGACGAGCGCGACGGCTACCGTCTCCCGCCGCACATGCGCGAGCTGCTGCTCGATCCCTCCGACCCACAATTCTTGGGCGGCCGGCTGCAGTTCTATGCCGCCCTCCACGAGGATTTCCGGGCCTTCCCCAAGTACTTGAAGGAAGGTGGCAGCTGGCCGCGCTCCGAGCACGACCCGCTGCTGCTGAAAACGCTGGAGAGCATGACCAAGCCGGACGCGGTCATGGTTACCGAGTCGGTGCTCCCTCAGGCGCCTCGCACGCTGCGCCGGCTGAAGGATCAGGGCGGTCTCATCCTGGACGTCGGCGCCGGCGCCGGCTTTGCCGTGCTCCACTACGCCCATCGCTTTCCCAAGGCGCGGGTCGTCGGCCTCGAATTCGACGAAGCGCAGGTGCACCTGGCGCGTGAAGCCGCGGCTTCAGAGCCCCGCGTCGAAATGCGCCAGGGCGACGCCAACCAACTAGACGAGCGCGATGTCTACGACTTGGTGACGCTGAACGTCGCCCTGCACGAGACCGGTGGCCCGGCTGAATGGGGCAACGTCCTGCGCCGCGTCCACACGGCCCTCAAGCCGGGCGGCACACTGGTCGTCGCCGAGCTGCCCTACCCGGACTCGACCAGCGCCTATCGCGAGCAGCCGGTCTACAAAGCCCTCGCCGGCGTCCAGTTCCACGAGACCCTGGTCGGCTGCGGCGCCATCACCCAGAACACCCTGCGCGACCTCCTCGCCAGCGCCGGCTTCGGTAACGCCCGCGTCGCCGACCAGCCGGTGGCGACGCGCTTCGTCATGATCGCCGAGAAGACATAGCCTCGTCCGACGGCCTTTACATGGCAAAGTACTTGACAGTAGCGTTCGGACCGTGGAGTGGGCTGTTTCGCGTGGCATCGAGACGGCGACGTTCCACATCATGACGCTCTCGAGCCGCTGTGGGACACCGTTATCCGAGCTGGCCGCGTCAGCTCCATGCTGCCGCTTCTAGAAGCCACCCTCACCGCCTTCGGCGGCAAACCTTCCCTAGCGGCCCAGGACGATGTCGACGCCCGCAAGCACGAGCTGCAACTCTTTGGTCGATAGCTTCCCGACACGCTCTGCAAGCAGGCCGCGATCCGTGGACAGGATCTGCGACACGTTAGCAACCGATTTTCTGGGCAAGTTGGTTGACTCCGGACTAAGCAGCACGTTTCCGGGAGAATCAGCCCACCGGACATTGGTTGTCAGCGGAACGCAAACGACCGTGGCGATCCTGCTTCGGTTGAATATGTCGCCCTGAACAACGACGACCGGTCGACGGTAGCCAGGCCCTGATCCTATGGGTCTAGGCAGATTCGCCCACCAAATCTCACCCTGCTCTATTCCCACTCCACCCGTTCGAGAGTTAGGGCGGCGGCAGCCGCGACAAACGGGTCGATTGCTTGATCTCCCAGCGCATCGACCACGCGGTTGATGGACTCCGTAATGGAATCTGGGTCGCGCCGTGCAACAAACTCCCGCACGGCATCGGCATATAGGCGGCTCCGGGACACCTTCAGACGCCGTGCCAAGGATTCCGCCTCCATATACACGTCGTCGGGTATGGACACGGCCGTCTTCATACCGACAGTATAACTGCGCCTACAGCACGTATAGCTGGGGCTTGATCTTGTTGACGGAGCGGGCTCCGGTTTCGGTGATGACGTAGGTATCGCCCATGAAGACGCCGGCCACGCGGTCCTCGGTGCAGGGGTGGATCTCGACGCAGCAGGCCATGTTCGGCTGAAGGATGACGTCCTTATCGGGACGGTGCGACGTGCCGACGAACGGGCCGGCGTCCAGCGGGTTGAATACTCCGTGGACCAACGGCGCCACGACGGTGTAGCCCTTGTCCCAAATGACCTGGCCGGCCGCTCGGATTTCGGCGGCCGTGCAGCCTGGCTTGAGCGCTTCCGTCACCCGCTGGTAGGCCTCCAGGCAAACGTCGAACAGGCCCGCAAACTGTGGCGTCGGCTGGCCGAAGCAGATGGGTTTGCCGGTCTGGGCCTCGTAGCCGTGGGCATCGCGGGCGCCCAGCTCCAACAGCAGCACGTCGCCAGCGGCGATGTGGCGATCGATGGGCCTTGGCCGTTGGAAGCTGGTCGTGGGGTGCGCCATGGACTCGCTGCCGGCGAGGATCATGCACGGCAGCTCGCCGCCCTCTTTGGCGAACGTGCTCCAGATAATCGCGAACAAATCCTTTTCGTGCATGCCGGGCTTCAGCTCGTCCATGACCGCCTGGACGGCGGCGTCGCCGATGCGGGCAGCCTCCTCCAGGCAGACCAGCTCCTCTTCCGACAGGACCATCCGCATGAGCCACCACTCGTCTGAGTACTCGGGAAACTCGGCCTCCGGAAAGGCCTCGATCAGGGCCTGATAGTGGTCGTGGTGGATGGAGATGAACGGCGCCGCGCGGATGATGCCGATGCGGCCGCGCTCGACGCCCAGCTCCTTAAGGCGCTCGACCAGCGCCTTTGAGGTATTGAGCGCGCCGCGCACGTCGGGAAAGATGGACCGCGCCACGCGGTCCGGTACGCGGGCGTTGAGCCCCAGGATGAGGACGGTGGGCTCGCCCCGGCGCGGGAAGACGACGAAGCTGTCCAGCTCCATCGTGCCCATGTAGTTCGACAGCCAGCGAATGTTGGCCCAGCAGCGCTCCCAGATGCCGTTGTTGCCGGCTACCAGCAGGCAATCCAGGCCGCGCTCGTCCATGAACTGCTGGGCGATTTTGTGGCGGCGCTTGAACTCGGCGTCCGAGAAGGTGGGCCACTTGTAGTCGTTGCGCTCGATGGGGTAGTCGTACAGGATGGTGTCGGGGATGGTGCTCATGAGACGAGCGCCACGACTTCGATCTCGACCAGCATGTCTGGTCCTTTGAGGCGGCTGATGAAGGCCGAGGAGCGCGCTGGCAGAGGACCGCTGAAGTGCTTGACGTACTCCTCGTTCATGGCATTGGCGTCCACGCCGTCCTTCATGAAAATGGTCAGTTTCACGGCGTCCTCGAGGCTGGATCCCGCGGATCTCAAGATGTTGTCCAGGTTGCGCAGAGCCCAGTCGGTTTGCTCGCGGATGTCACCCATCTGGCCGGTGTCCCGGTTGCGACCGGCCTGACCGGAGGTGAACACCATGTTGCCCACGCGGATGGCCTGGTTAAAGGGGCCGGTCGGGGTGGGCGCCCCTTCGGTTTTAATGACTTCTCGCTGGCTCATTTTTCCTCTCTCCAGCCGGATGCTAGGCGAGCGATCTCGTCGTCCTGCTTGGGCGAGCCGCCGCCGATGCCGATGGCGCCGACGAACTGGCCGTCCTCGAAAATGGGATAGCCTCCGGGGTTCACGGTGACGCCGCCCGGAATGATGGTGTTGAGGCTGTCCGCGAACATAGGCCGGTCCTTCCACTGCTCGACCAGCTGCACGGTGGGCTTGCGAAACGCGGCTGCTAGGCGGGCCTTGCCCATCGCCATGTAGGGGCCATGCCAGTTCTTGCCACGGGCCAGGGCGACAGGATGGCCGGCGTCGTCGTGCACGGCAACGGTGATGATCAGGCCACGCTCACGGGCGATGGCGCGCGCCTTTTCGACGTAGGGCCACGCTTGCTCGAAGTCCATGGTCAGTCCCAAGGCGACGACGTCAGCCGCAGGAAACGCATAGCGTTCTCGCCCATCAGCTTGCGGGTGGCGTCCTCGCCGATGAGGGACTTCCAGCCGATGACCGTGTCAGTCGAGTGTGGGTCCAGGCATTCGGGATGGGGGAAGTCG
>DATGVV010000554.1:0-3580 GCA_035299885.1 Chloroflexota bacterium
CAGCGCGCTGGCTGGACGCTTTCGGAAGCCGAGGCCGCCAAGCTGTTGAAGGGCGCGCTCCGCGGCCGGTCAATGGCCGAGCTGCTGCGTAAGTATGTGAAGCCCGAGACTGAGCCAGCGGGCCGTTTTGTCATACCGAGCGCCGAATGACAAACGCGGATCCCCTGTCGCTGACCATCGTCGAGCTGGCGGCAGCCTACCGACGGCAGGAGCTGTCACCCGTGGACGTCACCGAGGCCGCGTTCCAGCGCATCGAGGCCGTGGATGGGCGGCTGAACAGCTTCGTCACCGTCACCCAGGAGCTGGCCACGAGCCAGGCCAGGATTGCGCAGGAGGAGCTCGCTCGCGGTGTCGATCGCGGGCCGCTGCACGGAGTGCCGGTGGCACTCAAGGATCTGTACGCCACCAAGGGCATCCGCACCACGGCGCATTCCCGCGTGCTGCTGGACTGGATACCGGACGAGGACGCTACCGCCGTGAGCAGGCTCTATGACGCCGGAGTGGTCATGCTGGGCAAGCTGGCCATGCACGAGTTCGCCTATGGCGGGCCGAGTTTCGACTCGGCCTTCCCGCCGGCGCGCAATCCGTGGAACCCGGACCACATCACGGGCGGGTCCAGCAGCGGCTCCGGCGGAGCGCTGGCCGCCCGATTGTGCTTTGGCGCGCTGGGCTCCGACACCGGCGGCTCCATCCGCAATCCGGCCAACCTGTGTGGCATTGTGGGTCTCAAACCGACCTACGGCCTGGTCAGCCGCCATGGAGTGGTGCCGCTGAGCTGGAGCCTCGACCACTGCGGACCGATGGCCCGGACCGTCGAGGACTGCGCCATCCTGCTGCAGGCGATCGCCGGCCACGATCCAGCCGATCCCGCCTCGGCTAGCGTGCCGATCCCGGACTATCGCGCCGGACTGCAGGGCTCGGCTCGCGGGCTGCGGCTAGGCGTGCCGCGCAGCTGGTTCGATGAGGGTGAGGGCACCGACGCCGAAGTCCTGCAGGCCTTCGAGGAAGCGCTGCGAGTGCTGCGCGATGCCGGCGCGATCACCGTCGAGGTCGACGGCACCGTCTTCGCTGAGGCTCGGGCGGCCAACATGACCATTTTGGTGGCCGAAGCCTACGCCTATCACGAGGAGAATCTCAAGATCCGCCCGCAAGACTACGGCAGCAGCGTGCTGGCCCGCATTCGGGACGGAGCGTTGCTGAGCGCCGCGGACTACATCCAGGCGCAGCGAGCGCGAAGCGTGATTGTTCGGCGAATCGGCAAGATGTTCGGTGACGTGGACGCGATCGTCAGCCCCGCCGGTCCGCGCGTAGCCGCCGCTTTTGAGGGCTACGACCCGGGCGTGACCTACAAGACGCCCAGCTACACCAACGTGTTCAACTTGACAGGAATGCCGGCGGTATCGATACCGTGCGGCTTCGGCGCCTCGGGCCTGCCGATCGGGCTGCAGATCGCCGGACGGGCCTTCGACGAGCCCACCGTGCTGCGGCTGGCGCACATCTACCAGCAGGCCACCGACTGGCACACCCGCGCACCGGGTCTGAGCTGATCGCTGGCATACGGTTTGCTGCGTCCTCCTGGCGATTTCGTTAGAAGAGGCCAATGGCATCACCAGGAGGACGAGTCGATGGCGCACGCACGATCACACAGCGCCCCACCAACCGCGCGGTTAGCGGCCATGCCCGAGCTTATCCTGGAGTTAACGTACACAGTCGTGGACGATCACGGCAATCGCTACCAGGCGAGTGTCCGCGGCGAGCCGGGACGAGATGGTCTGTGGCACGGCTGGCTGGAGTTCAGCGCCGACAGCGGTCGAGTGCTGCGCACTGGGCAGGAGACCGAGCAGAGCACGCGTGACGCCTTGGTTTACTGGGCCACAGGCCTGGAGCCCACCTATTTAGAGGGCGCCTTCCAGCGAGCGCAGGAGGTCTCGATCCGCAGCTAGCGCTCTGCTGTCTCGCAGCCTATTATGGGAGCAATCAAACGTTGCGAGGCATGGTGAGATGCTGACCACGGAGCAGAACGACCTCCTCACCCGCACCGGGCCTGGCACGCCTGGCGGCGAATACATGCGCCGCTACTGGCTGCCCGCCGTCTTGGCCGAAGAGCTGCCCGAGCCGGACTGCCCGCCCATCCGCGTCAAACTGCTGGGCGAAGAGCTGGTGGCCTTCCGCGACAGCAACGGCCGCATCGGCCTGCTGGACGAGTTCTGCGCCCACCGCCGCGCCTCGCTGTGGCTGGGCCGCAACGAGGAATGCGGCCTGCGCTGCGTCTATCACGGCTGGAAGTACGACGTCGACGGCAACTGCGTCGACATGATGAACGAGCCCGAGGAGCTGCAGTTCACCTCGAAGGTTCATCTCAAATCCTACCCAGCGGTCGAACTGGGCGGGTTGATTTGGGCCTATATGGGTGCCACGGACAAGATGCCACCGCTGCCAAAGTTCGAGTGGACGCAGATGCCCGATACGCACCGGCACGTCAGCAAGACGTGGGAGGAGTGCAACTGGCTGCAGGCCCTGGAGGGCGGGCTGGATACCTCACACGCGCCCATCATGCACCGCCGGCTGCGGCCCGAGGTCGCACGCGGCGGCATCTCGCCGACGAGTTACTTCGCCCGCGGCAAGGCGCCCATCGTGGAGGTCGATACCACCGACTACGGCTACACCTACGCCGGCATCCGCGAGCTGGCGCGGGAAGACAGCATGCTCGTCCGCGCCTACCACTACGTCATGCCTTTCACTCAGATTCGGCCCTCGCAGTTCGTCGGCGACGATCAGTACAAACCGATGGTCGCCGGCCATTACTGGGTGCCCATGGACGACGAGAACTGCATGGTCTACAACTGGCGCTACGTATATGGCTCCCACCCGCTCACGCAGGAGCAGCGCTACGACGACGCCGCCGGCCCCGAGAACACCTATATCGACCGGGGCTATCGCAAGAAGCGCAACAGGGACAACGCGTGGCTGATCGACCGCCAGGTCCAGAGGACCGAGACTTTCACCGGCATCGCCGGCGTCAACACCCAGGACCACGCGGTCCAGGAGAGCATGGGGCCCATCGTGGACCGGTCGCAGGAGCACTTGGGCCCGGCCGACAAGGCGATCATCGCCCTGCGCCAGCTGCTGCTGCGCGGCGTGAAGACTGTCCAGGAGGGCGGCGACCCGCCCGGCCTGGGACAGACCTACTACTGGCTGCGAGCTATCGAGCGCGTGCTGCCCGTGGGCGCCGACTGGCGTGCCGAGTTGAGCGACGAGCTTTACGAGCAAGCCGCCGCGCAGCTAACACCTACGGCGTGCCGATCATGAAGCCGAGATGTCATTCTGAGCGCAGCGAAGAACCTTCCCCGTCCGCACCAGGAAGGTCCTTCGTCGCTGCGGCTCCTCAGGATGACATGCTTATGCCATGCTGAGCCAGGAAGAGAACGCGCTTCTCACCCGCGTCGGCCCCGGCACGCCGATGGGCAGCCTCATGCGCCAGTACTGGCTGCCCGCCATGCTGTCATCAGAGCTGCCTGAGCCCGACTGCCCGCCCGTGCGCGTGCTGCTCCTCGGCGAGAAGCTGATCGCCTTCCGCGAT
>DATGVV010000555.1:0-2559 GCA_035299885.1 Chloroflexota bacterium
AGGGGACTCGACACAAAACTGCCCGACGGGCAAATCACCACGGCGGCGCGAGCCCCGCTCGTGTCCCGGACGCGGTGCAGCGCCCTTCGCGCTGCTCCGCAGAGCCGGGACCCATATCGACGCTGCGAGATGGACCCCGGCTCAGCAGCGCACCGCCATAGCGCGTCGAAGACGCGCGTAAACGCGCTGAAGGCGCTGCGCTGCGTCCGGGGAACGCTGTGGCCCCGCCGGAGGTTCATCAGACGTGTCTGATGAAGGAATGCGGCGAGAGCCCGTTCCTCTCGTGTTCCGGACGCGGTGCAGCGCTTCTTCAGCGCTGCTGCGCAGAGCCGGGACCCATATCGACACTTGCGAGATGGACCCCGGCTCAGCAGCGCACCGCTGCGCGCTGCGCTGCGTCCGGGGAACGCTGTGGCCCCGCCGGAGGTTTATCAGACGTGTCTGATGAAGGAATGCGGCGAGAGCCCGTTCCTCTCGTGTTCCGGACGCAGTGCAGCGCTTCTTCAGCGCTGCTCCGCAGAGCCGGGACCTACAGCAGTGCGAGCCGCACGATGGACCCCGGATTGCACGTTGGGAGCGCCTTCTGGATAAGAGGGCGCCGGCGGGTCCTCGTGACCTCGCGGCAACTGGACATATCCGGCGGAAAGTGCTCCGCATCTGACCATGGCAGATCGCATTTTCCAGCTGGACCGACGTGAGCTGATAGCCGGATTGGGCGGCGCGGCCCTCGGTCCGGCGTTGCCTTCCCTGGCCAATGCCGAACCCCTGCCTACGCTGGCGCTTCGTGCCAAAACCGACAACAGGCCGTTGCACCCCCCAGACGTCGATGCCTTGCTGTGGTCAATCAGGGATACGACCACGGACGACGTCGGCCGCATCAAACGCGGAGACGGCCTCGGATTCGCGTTTTTGAACGAATTATCGGTCCCAGCAGAACTCAATTGGCACGGGCTGGAGGGCCATCCGGAGTCACTGTTCGCGCGCCCCGGCCTAGCCGCAGGGGATGTCCAGATCTTCCAAATTCCGTTCCATCAGGCGGGCACGTTCCTGTGCGACCTTCGGCTACTGGGTGACGGTCAAGCGCGGCCGTCGCGCGCCCTCGCGCTGGTCGTCGAGGAGAGCGCGCCTGTCGCCGTCGATCGCGATCAGGTGTTTCTGATCGAAGACTGGCGGCTGCGCCCGGACGGAACCGCGATCGCGCCCGGCATCGATCCAAAGGACACCGTGCCCGTCTACACCATCAACGGGCTCAGCACGCTGGATATCCCGGCGCGCGCCAATGAACGCCTGAGGTTTCGCTTTGTTAACGGCTGCCAACGGTCGGTTATCGCCATCAAAATAGAGGGGCACGAGGTCCGTGTCATGGCCATCGACGGCCAGCCCGCCGAACCGTTCCCGGCCCGCAACGGCTCCGTGGTGCTGGCGCCGGGGACCCGGGTCGACGCCTTCATCGACGCGACCGCTCGGCCCGGCTCGACCTCTTCGATCCTGCTGCATGACGGCAAAGAGCCTCGCCTCATCGCCCGGCTGATCGCCTCCAACGAGCCGCCGATCCGCGCTGCGCCGCTGCCGCTGGCACCCCCGCTGCCATCCAACGGCCTGCCGGCCCAGCTCGACCTCAAGAACGCCTTGCGGTTCGATATGGCGCTCGGCGGGCCGCAGACCGACTGGGTGAGGCCGGCGACCTTCGCTGTAGCCGCCCCGCCCTCGTTCCGCGCCAAGGCGGGCCGCACGGTGGTGCTGGCGCTGACCAACCGCGCCGAGATCGCGACCGTATTCCATCTCCATGGCCATCATTTCAGGCTGCTGGATCGGCTCGATGACGGCTGGAAGCCATTCTGGCTGGATACGCTGGCGGTCGAGCCCGGGCAGACACAACGCATCGCATTCGCTGCCGAGCATGCCGGCCGCTGGCTGATCGAGTCGATGACGACCGACTGGGCGGCGCCCCGCCTCGTGCGGTGGTACAGTGTCGAGTGAGGTGCGAACACCTCGCACATGGGCTTCGAAGGGTCCCCAAACAGACCAATCCAACCCGACATGAATGTGTCAGCCATGTCTCCGAACACACCGTCAGTGATCCGGCCGGGCTAACCATTTGGTGGACACGACGAGGCATTTTCCGTCTCAATAGTCGATGCCGAACTCATCGTAGAGGCGCCGAAAAACCGCGGGCAGCACTTCCGGCAGATCTTCCGCGATCAGACCGGGGCCGGCTTCGCGCGCCGCCTCGCCATGCATCCAGGCCCCGATGCTGGCGGCCTCGAAGGCCGGCACGCCTTGCGCCAGCAGACCTGCGATCATTCCTGCCAGCACATCGCCGGCGCCCGCGGTGGCGAGCCAGGGCGGCGCGTTGGCGGAGATGGTCGCGCGCCCGTCAGGTGATGCCACCACGGTGTCCGATCCCTTGAGCAGAACGATGCCGCCGCAGCGCTCGGCCGCTGCCCGGACGCGTTCGAGTTTCGAGCGATATGGATGCTTGTTGCTGATATCGCTGAACAGCCGCGGAAATTCTCCCTCATGCGGAGTGAGAACCACCTGCTGATCCTGCGATGCCCT
>DATGVV010000556.1:0-16628 GCA_035299885.1 Chloroflexota bacterium
CGTCGTCGGGCTGGTGGCGCGGCGGCTGTTCGTGCCGTACACCGTGGCCCTCATTCTCGTGGGCATTGGGCTCGGCTACACCAACCTGCTGTCAGGCATCGAGCTGACGTCGCAAACCATCCTGACCGTCTTCCTGCCGGCGCTGCTGTTCCAGGGCGCGATCAACCTGGACCTGAAGGAGCTGCGAGCGGCCGTGCTGCCAATCGTCCTGCTGGCCGTCGTCGGCGTAGGCGTGAGCATCGTGATCATCGCCGGACCGTTCGCGGCCACTCTGGGGGTGGCCCCGATCGTGGCCGTCGTGCTGGCCGCCACGCTGTCGGCCACCGATCCCGTGGCCGTCCTAGCCGTGTTCAAGCAGCTGGGCGTGCCCAAGCGGCTGGAGATGATCATCGAAGGCGAGGCCCTGTTCAACGACGGCACCGGCCTAGTGGCCTTCCAGATCGCCGTCGCGGCAGCTCAAACGAACAATGTCGGCATCGGGCCGGGCATCGGCCAGTTTGTGGTCGTCTGCCTGGGCGGCTTGGCGCTCGGGGCAGCGATCGGCTTCGCCTCCTCGCACATCCTGACGCTGACCGACGATCACCTGTTCGAGATGGGCTTCTCAACCATCCTGGCCTACGGCACGTACCTGCTGGGCGACGCCCTTCACGTGTCGCCCGTGATCGCGGTCGTGACGACCGGGATTGTACTCGGGAATTACGGCCGCAAGGTTGGCCTCAGCGAGCGCGCCAGGACGGTGGTGATCGACATCTGGGAATATCTCGCCTTCGTGGCCAACTCGTTCATCTTCCTGCTGCTCGGCCAGCAGGTGCGGTCCGTGGATCTGGGCGCTTACCTGACACCCTCGCTGGCAGCCATCGCGCTGGTGCTGATCTCGCGAGCCGTGATCGTCTACGGGCTGGCGCCGATTGTTTCCAGGCTGGATCGGCACGTGCCGTTCAGCTGGCGCCATGTCGCCTTCTGGGGAGGCCTGCGCGGCGCCCTGGCGGTAGCCATGGTGCTGAGCTTGCCCCACGACTTTCCGCAGAGAGACATGCTCGTGTCGGCCACATTTTCGGTGGTCTTCTTCACCATCGTGGTCCAGGGCATCTCGATGGAGCACCTGGTCCGCCGCCTCAAATTACGCGAGGTCCAAGCGGCCGTCACGCCACACTGAACGCACGCTTAGCCGTGCTACACTATCGCGGTTTCAAAAGCAAACTGTTGGGCCTGTGGCGCAGTTGGGAGCGCGTCTCAATGGCATTGAGAAGGTCAGGGGTTCGAATCCCCTCAGGTCCACAAGCCCAAAATTTCAGCTACACACCTGTGAATCATGCCTAAGTATTTCGAATGGACCGTCGGCTGCCAGATGAACAAGGCCGACTCTGAGGAGCTGGCCAACATTCTGGAAGCGCGCGGCTACGACCGCACGCTGAGTGTCGAGGCCGCTGACCTCATTTTCCTGAACAGCTGCAGCGTGCGCCAAAACGCCGAGAACCGCATCATCGGCAAGCTGGGCGAGATGGTCAACGTCAAGCGCAAGCGGCCGGACGCGCGGCTCATCCTGACCGGCTGCATGGTGGGCGACGACACGATGGACGTGCTGCCAAAGCGCTTCCCCTTTGTGGACCTGTTCCTGCGGCCCGCCGACGTGGACGGCTTCCAGGACTTCCTGGACGAGGGCGACGCCCTGGAGGTGCCGACCAAACCGCGCTCCATGGGCGTGTCCAGCTTCGTCAACGTCATCCGTGGCTGCGACAAGTTCTGCACCTACTGCATCGTGCCCTACCGCCGCGGCCCCGAGATCAGTCGTCCGCTGCCGGACATCGTGGTCGAGGTGGAGGAACTGGTGCGCCAAGGCAGCAAGGAGATCACGCTGCTCGGCCAAACGGTCGACTCCTACGGCAAGGATTTCCCCGGAGGGCGGCCGGACCTGGCGGACATCTTCTACGCCATACACGACGTCGAGGGGCTGAAGCGCATTCGGTTTATGACTTCGTACCCCGCGGACATGACACCGCGCATCATCCAGGCGGTGGCTGATCTGCCGAAAGTCTGCGAGCACGTGCACCTGCCCTGCCAGGCCGGTGACGACGAGACGCTGCGCCGCATGCACCGCACCTACAGCTCGAGCTACTACCGCGAGCTCATTGGGCGCGTGCGCGACACGGTGCCCAACGTGGCCATCTCGACAGACGTGATCGTCGGTTTCCCCGGGGAGACGGACGAGCAATTTCGCAACACGTACCGACTCCTGGAGGATTTGCGCCTGGACACCGTCCACGTAGCCTGCTACTCTGTGCGGCCAGGTACGGAAGCTGCTCGCAGCATGGCCGACGACGTGCCGCAAGAAGTGAAGAAGGCCCGGTTGAAAGAGATTGAGGCCCTGCAGGAGCGGGTGCTGGGGGAAATCAGTGAGGCGCTGCTGGGACGGGAAGTGCAGGTGCTCGTGGAGGACGACGCGTCGAAGGTGAACCGCACCGGCGCGCCGCAGTGGCGCGGCCGGACGCGCCAAAACAAGTTGATGTACTTCCCCGTTGGCGACCGCGATCTGCGGGGAGAAGAGGTAAACGTGCGAGTTGAGCGAGTGAGCCCCTGGGCACTCCAGGGTGAGCTACGCCCCGCCTCGGTGAGCTCGGCGGGGACCCCGACGAGGGTGGCCTAGGATGCAGGATCCAGCAGCTGTCCCGTTTGCGCCCGAGGAGCGTGCCAAATTCCGCCGGTTGAACACCGAGCAAGCGATCAACCTGGCGCGCCAGAGCAAATGGGAAGAGGCCGTAGAGGTGAACGAGCGGCTGATCGGCGCGTTTCCTAACGATGCCGATGCGCTCAATCGCCTGGGCAAGGCGCTCACCGAGCTGGGCCGCTACCCCAACGCGGTGAATGCCTACGAGCGAGCCCTGGCAGCCGATCCAACCAACACCATCGCCCAGAAAAACGTGGCCCGCCTGCAGACGCTGAAGGACGAGGGCGCCATCCCGCAGGTTCAGCAAAGGTACGATCCGGCGCTGTTCATCGAGGAGCCCGGCAAGACCGCGGTCACCACGCTGGTCAACGTGGCCAGCTCGGAAGTGCTTGCCCCAATGGCCGCCGGCGATCAGCTGTCGCTGCGGATCAACGGCAGCGTCATCGAGGTGCGGGACCTGCGCAACCAGGTGATCGGCCAGCTCGAGCCCAAGATCACCCTGCGGCTGCTGCCGCTTATGAGCAGCGGCAACGAGTACGCCGCGGCGGTCACCGCCATTGACGACCACCAGGTGCGGGCCATCATCCGCGAGACGTACCAGCATCCCGACAACGCCGCGAAGGTGTCATTCCCGACCACAGGCGCGAGTGGCGAAGGCGTGCGCCCCTACACGCGTGACTCGGTCCTGCGTTACGAGCTCGACGACGAAGACGACGAGTTCGGCGAAGAGGGCGAGTTCGGCCTCGAAGAGGGCACGGGCGAGGAAGCAGAAGGCGGCGAGCTGCTGGACGAAGACGCCGAAGCGTAGGGCTTACAAGGTAGCCGTTTTACTTTTGCTGCTGTAACGCCCATACTGTAGGCGTTGCAGAGTCTTCCCGTCATCCAGACGCGGAACCTCGCCAAGCGCGAGTGTTTGGATAACGTCCTCCTAATCGTCCCGCAGAACGGCTACTACACCGGCTTTCAAGGGTTGGTGCAGACCGAGCCGCTTGGCATCGAATACGTTGCCGGCGCCGTCTCCGACCTGGCCAAGAACGTCCAGATCCACGACGACCGTATCCGCCCCGGTGGCTGGCGCGACAAGATCCGCAAGCACCCGCCGGACTTGGTGGGCATCGGCTGCCAGTACACGGCCGACGTGCCCGTGGTCAAGAACCTGGCGCGCGAGGTGCGGGAGTTGGTGGGGCCGGACGTGCCGATTGTGGTTGGAGGCCATCACATTGGCCTGCGACCTTCGGACATGTTCGTGCCGGAGGTGTCGGCTATCGTGCGCGGCCCCGGCGAGCAGCCATTCCGCGACATCGTTAAGGCCTGGGGCACCAACCGATCGTTCGAGGGCGTGCGCGACATCTGGTACCGCGACGGGGATGGCGAGTACGTGGCCAACATGGATCCCATCAAGATCCGGCCGCACTTCGAGTACAAGTCCCAGCTGATGGACCAGCGGCCGATGCCGCGGCGCGACCTGGTGGAAGAGTTCCGGGACGATTACTTCTTCCTGTTCTATCCAAAGGTCTACAGCGTCGAAACGGCGCGCGGCTGCCGCTACCGCTGCAGCTTCTGCTCGGTCTGGAACCACCACCAGGGTGAGTACCTGGTGGAGTCGCCCAACCGCACCGTGGCCGAGATCGCCACGCTGCCGTCGGGCTACATCAATTTCGTGGACGACCTGGCGTTCTCCGACATCGATGGCGCCGGTGAGCTGGCCGACGAGCTGCTGAGGCTGGGCATCAACAAGCGTTACTGGGCTCAAATCCGGGCCGACAACGTGTGGCCCAAGAGCGCGGAGAAGCGCAAGAAGCACCAGGCTGTATTCGAGAAGCTGGCCAAGGCGGGCCTCGATATGGTGCTGGTGGGTCTGGAGTCGTTCGACCCGGCCGAGCTCAAGCGGGTGAACAAGGGCAGCACCGTGGAGCAGAACGTGCGGGCCATCGAGTTCCTGCGCGGGTTGGGCGTGAAGATCTGGGGCGCCCAGATCGTCTTCCCCGAGTGGGAGGTGGCCGACTTCGACAAGACCATCGAAGTCAACCGCAGGCTGGGGATTGAAGTTCCGCAGTTCACCATCCTGACGCCGCTGCCCGGCACGCCCGACTACGAACGGGCCAAGAAGGACGGCACCCTGCTGACCGACGAGCCCGGCATGTACGACTTCTTCCATTCGGTCTTTAAGACCAAGCTGCCGCTGCCGAAGTTCTACACCGAGATCGCGCGGCTGTACAAGGAGACGGGCACGTGGGCAGTGAATGCCGATGGCTCTGTGGCCGACCAAGAGCTGGCCAGCCGTGCCGCCCGCAGCATCTTCCGTGACATCAAGGAGGGCCGCACTGTGCCGGCCGCCGTCCGCGCGTTCAAGGAGCGCTTCGAGGTGCTGCGCAACGAGCAGGTCCATCTGTCGCGGCTGGCGCAAACCGCACTCAACCAAGTAGGCGCGCAAGCGCTAGACCAGCTGGGCGAGCTGGCAGCCCTCCGGGATCAGCTCGGCGAACGCTTCGCCGAGAAGCTGGACGAGCTGCTGGCGCTCAAGGAGCAGATGGCCGGCCGCTGGACCGAGCGCATGGACGAGATCGCTGCCGACCTGGCCGCTCGAGCTCGCCGCGCAGGCCACCTCCGCTCGCCCGACAAGCTCCCCTCCGCCTAACCCAGCGTCACCGGAAACAGCAGCGCATCCTCGTCTTTGCCCGCCAGCTTGAGGCGGGCGCCGGTCTGTGTGTCATACAAGCCGACCTCCAACCGATAGGAGCCCGCGCTCAGGCCCGACACATCGAGGCTGTGGACGTCCTCGATTGGCGTACTCGCCGGGATTAACGATGTCGGGAAGCGGCCCTGGCCGGGCTGGCTGTCGTTCTGAGCCACCACCTTGCCGCCGCCATCCAGGGCGTGCACGAACACGGTGTAATCGCGAGTGATGGGGCCGGTCGCCAGCCATTCGAGCCTGACCTGCAGCCGGCCTGAGGCGCTGGACTGACCGTGATTCAGCAGCGCCAGGTTGCTCTCGAAGCTCGCCTCGCGGTTCGCCTCGGGGGCAGCTGGTCGTCCAGGCGCGACCAGAAAGCGGCCAACGTTCACGATTGTCCCGCCGCCGGACACCGCCAGGCGGGGAGCGCCGGGGCGCGGCTCGAAGACGTCGACCAGCAGGTTCCACACGCCGGGGGCAAGGTCGCTCGAGCCGGCCAGGACGTGGCGATCGCGAACGATCTCGTCCGGGGTCCAGCCGCTGGTCGGCGCCCGCCCCTGCTGCGGCCAGCTAGATTCCTTGAGCCCGGGCTGGTTGTCCGCGTCCAGCCCGGCGAGGTCGACGATGTCATCGACCTCGAGCGGCTGCAGCGCACGCCAGTAGAGGGTCAGCGCCACTGGTTCGCCAGGCCGGACACTTCGCGGCTGCGGCTCGTTGTAGCCGACCAGCTCCAGACGATCCCCGAAACGGGCGCTCAGCTGGTGCTGGATAGCGCCGGCATACGCCGGCTCGGGCGTGTAGGCCGGTCCGATCACCAGCAACAGGCTGGCTGTGCTCAGCCCCGCCAGCGCGACCGGGACCATGGGCGTCAGCGCACCTGCGACCCGGCTCAATCCGATGGTCAGCAGCATGACCAGCGCGGGAAACGCCGGGAACAACAGCCGCCACTGGGCGGCGTCTTCATTCACCTCCAGCCAGCGCACCAGGCTGGCGGCAAAGACGACGACCCACAGCGCCAAAATTCCTCTCCCCCCGCGGTGGGAGTGGAGCAACAAAAGCAATCCAACCAACGCCGACGCCGCCACAACATCCGCGGCAATGTAGACCGCCGGCGGCAGCCGCAGGTTGTTCCAGCCGAACACGCCTATGGCGGTGGAACGCTGCTGCACGAGTACGGCCGCGGCCTCTAGCGGCCCCAGAGGCCGCGGGCGCAGCATGGCGCCGATGGCCGTAAGCATCGGCCGCCAGCCCAGCGGGTCGCCGAATACGATCAGGTTCCGCAGATACCACCAGCCGCCGAGGGCCACGCCGATTCCGCCGGCCACCAGAGCCTGACCCGCCAGCCAGCCGCTGCGCTTGCGCCAGGCGCGCCACAGCATGCACGCCAGCACCAGGATCAGCACTGCCAGCCCACTGATTTTGGACAGCATAGCCGCGCCGGTGCTCAGCCCCAGCAGCGTCGCCGGCCCATAGCCGGTGGGCCGGTTGAACCAGCGCAGCAAAAGGTAGAGCGCCAGCGCGGCGCTGGCAGTGATGCCGTTATCGGCATTCAGCGCGCCCGAGATGAAGGCGAACTGCGGCAGCAGACCCAGGATCCCGGTGGCAGTCAAGGCCAGCCCGCGTGAGAGGCCAACCTCGAGGCCAATGCCATAGGTGGCCAGCAGGGTTACGGCCGCGAACAGCAGGTTCAGCAGCCGCATCGCGTGCAGCTGAAGGATCTGCCCGGTCCAGGGAAAGCTCTCGGCTGCCGGGTGGCTGTACAGGTTGACGTTGCCTTGGGCGGTGGCGTTCTGGTAGGTGTTGTGGTGGTCCCAATCGGGCACCGGCGCGCCGCTCGCTGGCATGAGGCGGACGAGCAGCGCCTCCGCGGCGTAATACAGCGGTGGCTGGCTGAACTCGGGATCGAAATCGCCGGCCTGGCCTTGCACCGGCAGGCCGCGCCCGGCGGCTAGGAGCTGGATGTAGCGGAAGTGGCCCGGCTCGTCCGGCGCCTCGAACGCCGGCACCACGGCCGAATAGCCGGCGATCAGCACCGCCATGGCAAGCGCCAGCGCGGTGGCGGCGACTCGCCAGGCCAGCTTCACGTAAGAACTTTATCGGCGGCAGCCAGGTATGGAATCTGCGAACTAGACTTGGAAATCGTGCGAGTGGCAACCCAGCCCGCGCCTGCCGCACGCGTCCACGAATCAGACTGGGGCCTCGCCGCCCTCCCTGGACTCGTCGTCGCGCGCGTGGGCGCACAGCGGCTGCATGCGCTTACGGCGAGCGCGCTGTTTATGGTGGCGGTTGCGCTGTATGCGGCGAATCGCTCGCCCTCGCTGGACGACTGGGACTCGATCAACTTCGCCAAGGCCGTTGTCCGCTTCAGTGTGGCGGACCAGCAGCCGCACCCGCCGGGCTACCCTGCCTACGTCCTCCTGGCCAGTATCGTCAACCTGTTCATGCACGACCCGCTGACCTCGCTTACGCTGCTGAGCGCCCTCACCGGCGCGGCGGGGGTCGCTTTCCTGTACCTGCTGGCGGCCGACTTAGGCGCGCCCTGGCTGGCGCTGCCGTTGGCCACCATGCCGTTGTACTGGCTGAACAGCGAGATGGCGCTGAGCGACATACCAGGGCTGGCCTTCGCCATCGCCGCGGTATGGCTGCTGCAGCGCGCTGCAACGCCTGGCAGGACCACGTACCTGCTGGCAGGCTGCGCCACGGCAGGCCTGTGCGCCGGCGTGCGCCCACAAGTAGCGGTCGTGCCGCTGGCGGTGCTGGCCCTCTACATGGCGCCGCCATTGCTGAAGGCGGGCCACTGGCGAGGACTGCTGGCCGGACTGGGCACGCTAGCCGCCGCATGCCTCGCCTGGGCCATCCCGCTGGCGCTCAGCCTAGTGGGCACGCCGGACCCACTCAGCCCCTTCAAGGCCCAGGCCCGCTACGTGAGAGCAGCGGACAGCCTGCTGGGACAGCCGCTGAGCTGGCCTGGGGTCGAGGAACGGGTGGCGGAGTTTGGCTCGATTCTCAGCGGCTATTTCGGCGGTCCGGCGCAAGGCGGAATCGTGGCGTTCTGGCTGCTTGCGGCCCTGGCCGTGGCCCTGATGGTGGTGAGCTGGCGCACGCGAGCCGCTAAGCTGGCTGCTATCTGGCTGCTGGCCTACGGCATCCTGATGATCTTGGTCATGCAGCCGGGCGACCCACGGAAGGCGTTGCCGGCAGTCCCACCGCTGCTGCTGCTGCTTGGAGCCGCGCTGGCCACCCGGCGTGGACCGGCTCGACGCCGCGCCGGCCTCATCATCGGGCTGGCGCTCACCGGCTTTTTCATGATGAAAGCAGTGCCGCTGGTGCACGAGCTGGTGCACGTGCCCGCTCCGCCGGAGCAGGCCGCGGCTTATATCGAGGCGAACTTCTCCCCCGACGACACGCTGATCTTGTCGGAAACGTCGGCCAACCACATGCAGTACCGCTTGCCCCAGTTCGCGTCCTTCGGTATCGATTTCATCGACGACGTGGAGCTGAACCAGGAGATCGCCAGCCGGCCGTATCGGCGCGTGATCGTGCTGGATCGCTGGCAGCGGCCCGGCATGCCACCCGAATTCCAACCCAGCGAAGTCGCATTGTTCCAGCGGGATCCGGCCGTGCTGCCGAAAGCTGCCCGCGTGGCGTTCACCGTCTGGGAGTACCGCGTCTAGCGGTTACTTGCCCTCAGCGGCGCGGGCGAAGCCGCCGTCGTAGTACGCGGTCGGCGACGCCTGAGAGCCCGTGTTGGGCGCGAACTCGCGCCGTAGGTCCAGCACCGTCTGCAACGCGGCCATGATTTGCGACTCGTTGGGGTGGTTCAGGCTGACGCTCTTCCGCTCGTTCTCGTACAGGCGCATGGCCTGATCTCGCGGCACCTTCTGATCGGCGGCGATGATGTCGATCGCCTCCTCGCGATGGGCCGGATCGGCTCCCCAGTCGAGGCCCGCCAGCAGCGCCCGCTGGTAACCCACGAGCTGGTCGCGATGCGAGGTGGCCCACTTGCGGGTGACGGCGACAGAGGTGCTGCCTGGGTACGTGGGAAAGTAATCGGAGGCCGCTTGCAACAGGCGGAAACCGTCGCGCACAGCCATGCTCTCGAAAGGCTCGCTGAGCAGGCCGCCGACGACCTTGCCGTCCTTGAGAGCAGCGTAGCGCTGCGTCGTGCCGCCCACCGCTTCGAACTTGTAATCGGACTCGTTCAGCCCATTCTTCTGCAGCATCTTGCGCAGCGCGAAGGCGAAGCCCGTATCAATGGCGTCGACGGCCAGCGTTTGCCCCCGCAGCTGCCCATAGGAAGTGATGTCCGGCTTGACGATGAGCTTCTGGTTCAGGCCAAGCTCACCCACGAAGACCGCCACAGCGTCGGCCTTCTCTTTGTCCACGAACGCCATGACGTTGTCCGGCGCGGTGTGCGCGACGTCCCATTTGCCGTCGAGCAGACCGCGCATCTGGACCGCCGAGCTGGGAGTTTGCTCGTACACCACGTTGAGCTTCTCCTTCTCGAGGAAGCCCTTAGCATTAGCGGCCAAGAAGCCTAGCGACCGGCTGAAGGAGATCAGCTTGATGGTGTTTGCCCCTGCGGCGCCGCTCGCCGGCGCTGCGCTGGCTGCCGCCGATCCGGTGGGCCTGGCGGAAACTGAGGCCGCGGGCTTGGTGGAGGCCGCCGTACTGGCCGCCGGTGCCGCGCTCGAGGGCTTGGCCGCTGCGCTGCTCGCCACCGGAGCCGCGCCGCCTCCGCAGGCGACGAGGATCACGCCAGCGCTAGCCACCACCGCAATCAGCCCAAAGGGCCGCTCAGGTCTCATTCCGGACTTCGCTTCCGGTCGCTTCTAATGTTCACTAAGCTCGGTCGCTGAGCGTACCACGACCGCTCGCTCTCGCGGATCGACCATGCGAGCCCACGTCAGCATGTTACGCAGTTGTTGCTGATCAGCTCAGGCGTAGCGAGCAATCAGCTTAGCAGTGGTAGCCGGTACGTCATACGAACGCGTCACGATGGAGCTATCGACGAGGGTTCTTGTGGCGGGCAGGGGTCAGGTCCGATTCCTCGTCGAAGTCAATAGGCTCATCCTCTGGCCATTCGGCCGGGAGGGGACTGCCCCCGTCGAGGCGATGGTAAACGTCGATTGGACCACCACGCGCTGCGCTCCATTCGGACAACCTAAGCGCTTCGTGAGCGAGCATCGCCAGCGCATGAGCTTTACGCGCAGCCTCTGCGTCGCTCTTGAGCCCGTAGATGTCCTTCAGGCGCTGAAGATCCTCGCGATTGACCAGCAGGTTCATCCGGGTGAGTTTGCTTGTGTCCCGGGCGCGACGCTTGGTTGCGAACCTTTTCACGGCGTAACTTTCGGCTCAAGCCTACACCAGAAAACAGCCAGGCCTACGTAGGGCCGGGAGAGAACCTCTGGTTGAGATGTGTGCGGTGCTAGTGAACCGTATCGCGAGGGGGAAAGGGGTCATTGCCAGGGGGTACAGTATCTGAGTCACGAATCCGCCCATCGGGCCGGTGGATCACAGCTTCTCCACCGCCGGTGTTCGCCAAAATCCGTTTTGCGCGCTCCTCCGCTGCCGCCTGAGTATCGTGGTGTGAACTCGCTCGCTGAGCGTGAGGTTTCTCGACATCCCAACCCCCAGTCGGGTTAGGCACGATGTGACGTTCATTCCTTGCCATTAGCTCTTTCTCCCTAGCACTCCGAATACCCGCAGCCGTGGCACTTCTTGCAGCCTTCTTCGTAGGCTAGGGTGTAGCCACCGCACTGGGGGCAGAGATTGCCGGTCCAGGTTTTGCCGGGCTCGAGGGCGACCAGCGCCTGGGCCAGGCCGTGACCGTTGCCATTGACGCCGGAGCTCAGGTGCTTCTCGAGCGCTTGGGCAACCGCGTCCGGCAGCGAGCGCACCTGCTCGGAGCCAAAGCCGACCGTGCGGCTGCCGCCGATGTTGCGCAGCTGCGCGGCCATCTCCCTCATCCGGGCCTGCGGCGACATGGACGATGGCAAGCGCAGGTTCAGACTGATGAGACGGCCGATTGCTTCGGCCATGGCTGCGATGTCGTTGCCGGCCCGGCCGACGTTGACGAACACCTCCAGGGGACCAGCGTCGTCGCTGTTGACGGTGATGTTAACGGTGCCCTCAGGCGCCTTGACAGCGCGGGTGTAGCCGTGGACCACGGCCGGGCGCGGCTTGATCTCGTAATTGGGAATTGGGAATTGGGAATTGGGAGCTTCCCCGGCTTCCGACTCCCGGCTCCCGACCCCCACATTAAGCACCTGGTCCCCTTTGCAGCCGTCGCGGAAGACAGTGATGCCCATGCAGCCGGTCTGGTAGGCCAGGCGGTAGGCGCTGGCGATGTCGTCGGTGCCGGCGTCGTGCGGCAGATTGACCGTCTTGGAGACGGCGTTGTCAGTGTACTTCTGGAAGGCGGCCTGCATCCGCACATGCCACTCGGGGGCAATCTCGTGCGAGGTCACGAACACGTCGCGGGCGTCCTCGGGCACCTCGTCCAGCCCGTGCAGGGTACCGGTTTCGAGCACCTTGTCCATCAGCGCCTCGCTGTAGAAGCCGCGCTCCTTGGCGATCAGCTCGAAGAGGGGGTTCACGAAGCGCAGGTTGCGCGGCTTGCCGTCGGCGCCCAGCGCCTTGTGCAAGAACGCCAGAGCGAAGATGGGCTCGATGCCGCTGGAGCAATCGGCGATGATGCTGATAGTCCCGGTGGGCGCGATGGTGGTCACCGTCGAGTTCCGCAGCGGCGGCCCATCCTTGTAGATGCTGCGCTCCCAGTTGGGGAACGGGCCGCGCTCCACGGCCAGCTTCTCACTTTCGGAGTGGCCGATGCGGTTGATGAAGCTCATCGTCTCGCCGGCCAGCTCCAGGGCCTGCTCGCTGTCATAGGGGATGCCCATCTTGAACAGCAGATCGGCCCAGCCCATCACGCCCAGGCCAATGCGCCGGTTGGCGCCCACCATCTCCACGATCTCGGGCAGCGGATAAGGGTTGACCTCGATTACGTCGTCCAGGAAGCGAGCTGAATCGCGGATGGCGTGCTCCATGCCGTCCCAGTCGATGCGCTGCCCGTCGTCCGACACAAACGCGGCGACGTTCAGCGAGCCCAAGTTGCAAGCTTCGTAGGGCAGCAGCGGCTGCTCGCCGCAGGGATTGGTGGCCTCGACCATGCCGATCTCAGGCGTGGGATTGGCCGGCCCGGCATTGATGCGATCGATGAACACCATGCCGGGATCGCCGGTGGCCCAGGCGGCGTCAACGATCTTGTCGAACACCGTGCGCGCGTTGAGGCGGTCCACGACCGTGCCGTCGCGCGGGTCGACCAGCTCGTAGTCCTCGCCGCTCTCCAGAGCTTGCATGAACTTGTCGGTCGCGGCCACGGAGATGTTGAAGTTGGTGATGGTGCCGTCCCGCTTGCAATCGATGAAGCGGACGATGTCGGGATGATCGACGCGCAAGATGCCCATGTTGGCGCCGCGCCTGGTGCCACCCTGCTTGATCTGTTCGGTGGCCTCATTGAAGATGCGCATGAAGCTGACGGGGCCGCTGGCCACGCCGTGGGTGGCGGACACGACCGCGCCTTCCGGCCGCAGCCGGGAAAAGGCAAAGCCGGTGCCGCCGCCGCTCTTGTGGATAATGGCTGCGTGCTTCACCGAATCGAAGATGCCGTCGATGCTGTCCGGCACGGGCAACACGAAGCAGGCTGACAGCTGCTGGCCGTTGTCCTTGCCGGCGTTCATCAGTGTCGGCGAGTTGGGCATGAACTTGCGGTCGATCATGAGCTCGAAGAACTTCTGCTCGACCTCGGCCTGCTTCTTCGGCGAGCTGTACTTCGCCTCCGCCTGGGCCACCGCGTGAGCCACGCGGCGGCACATGCCGTCCTCGTCTTCGATCAGCCGGCCATCCTTCTTCCACAGATAGCGCTCCTCCAGCACCTTGCGCGCTGGCTCGGACCAGGTACCGGCTTTAACCGAAGAACCAACAGCCATCTACAAATCTCCTTCTGAACTATGGCACACGACACCGCAAGAAACGATCACAATGTCGTGGTAGTGACGGAGATTTTCCACCCATTAGAACAAATTGTCAAGGGGCCAATTTAACGTTGGAAATCCACGCTCATCACGGCGCCTCGCCGGACATTCACCCCTCAGCCTGGATCGCCCCGGGCGTGCACCTGATAGGCGACGTGCACATCGCCGAAGGAGCCAGCGTGTGGTTCGGCGCGGTGCTGCGCGGCGACGTGTGCTCCATCTCAATCGGCAGGTTCAGCAACGTGCAGGACAACACCGTCATCCATGCCGAATCGGCCCGCGACGGCGAGCCCTGCACGCCAACCGTGGTGGGCGAGCACGTGACGATCGGCCATTCGTGCGTGGTCCACGGCTGCGTGGTCGAGGATCGCGTCCTCGTAGGGATGGGCGCGATTGTGATGAACCACGCCCGTATCGGCGCGGAGTCCATACTCGGGGCCCGCGCTTTGGTCTCCGAGAACAAGAGCATTCCGCCGCGGTCGCTGGTCGTCGGCATTCCCGGCAAAGTGGTGCGTCCGGTTTCGGACGAGGAGCTGGCCTTCATCTCGTACTCGGCGCAGCACTACTGGGAGCTGGCGCAGAGCTACAAGGCGCGCTAGAGACCCTCCAGAAGGTCGGACAGCTTCGCGCCGTTGGGTGGCGGCAGGAGCTGCCGGAAATAGGCCATCCGGAACACCTCGCGCAGGATGTAGTCCGGCCAGGTCAGCAGGAAGTTCCCCGGCGGGATCTGTGTTCGGTGCTGGGCCAGCGCCTCCCGCATCTTTGGCACATAGTCGCCCACGTCGACGGCGGCATCCGTTTCCGAAGACTTCGTGCCGAACTCGGCCAGCTCGCCGGGATTCTCGAACCAGCCCATGTCCAGCTGCTCGGCACGCAGCATATTGGCGATGCGCTCTCCGCCCTCGGTCACCAGCTCCACCGTGAACAGGCGATCGACCTGCCA
Source organism: Chloroflexota bacterium (assembly GCA_035299885.1). Taxonomy (GTDB): domain Bacteria; phylum Chloroflexota; class JAJPGV01; order JAJPGV01; family JAJPGV01; genus DATGVV01. Next base: position 14,319 of record DATGVV010000556.1, read on the forward strand.
GGCGTCGAGGCCATCGGCGCGAAAGGCAGGATCGGCGGCCAGCTCCACGCCGCGGACCGCCACTTTGTGGCACATCACGTGGTCCGGATGGCCATAGGTCCCGAACTGGTTCTCGGTGATGACCACCCGCGGCCGCAGCTCGCGAATAACGCCGGCCACGCGCCCGCCGGCTTCGTCCAGCGACGCATTGCAGAACGCCTCCGGCCGCTGGTTAGCCTCGGTGCCCTGCATGCCGGAGTCGCGATAGCCCAGCAGCCGCAGCTCGCTGACGCCAAGGACCTTGCAGGCAGCGCGCAGCTCGCCCTCGCGGATGTCGCCCAACCGCGGCCGGACTTCCTCGGGATCGAGGTCCGGATCGAGGATCTCACCTTCCTCGCCAAGCGTGCAGGTGAGCACACCCACCGGCACGCCGCGGCTGGTGTAGTAGGCGATGATGCCGCCTGTGCCAGTGCATTCGTCGTCCGGGTGCGGCCGCACGGCCAGGATGGTTACCGGGCGCATACGTCCAGTGTAGGCCTGGGATCTAGGAAATCGTGATTGGCTCCAGCAGCACGCGGTCCTGGCCGCCGGACAGGTGCAGCCGCTCACCGGTGGACTGCAGGTACATACCCAGCTCGAGCTGATAGCGGCCCGGCGGCAGGTTGGTCGGGATCGGCAGCACGTAGCTGTCGTCGAGTACCTGGCCTGGCTGCCAGCGTATAGTCGGCTGCCGGCCGCCGGCGGGCTGGCTGTCGCGCTGGGCAACGACGCGATTGGATGCATCGAGCAGATGCACGAACACGGTGTAGTTCTGGCGGAACGGCTCGAGCGCCCGCCACTGCAGCTCCACCGTCAGGTCCTCGCCGGGCCTGGGTGACTCCGGGCGCATCGAATAGGACGTGAGCATGGCTTGGGCGCCGAATGTCTGGCCGCCTGGACGAGCCAGGGGTGGCAGATCGGCCGCGGGCGGAGCCGCATGGGACTCCACCTGGACTGAGCCCAACGTAACGGTTTGGCCGCCGGCCAGCTGCAGTCTGAGCGGCTGCCGGCCAGCGGGGGTCACACCGCCAATAGGGATCGCAAAATCGGCTGCGCCGGGCAGCGGCCGGCCGGGAATGCTCTCTGCGCCGAACAGCGCCGCGGGTGGCGGCTCCCCATACACGGTCAGGTGCAGGACTTCCCCAGGTCGGACGTCCTCGACCGGCAGGTCGAAGCCGCTGAGCCCGGCCGCGCCTCCAATCTTGAACCGCGGCTGGAATCCACGGTTCAGGGTGCGGGGAGCAGCGCCGGCGGGCACGTACAGAGTCAGCAGGCGATCGCCCACCGCCAACTGCAGGCTGGGGTGGAGGTGGGCCTGCAGCCAATCACGCACGGGAGGTTGGGGCCCGGAGTCGTGGCCGCCGGCCTCTTGCAGCAGCCACAAAGCGCGGTACTGCGCCGTCCAGCGTGTAAACACCTGGTCCACATAAGCGGCGTCGGCGGGCTGCCGGAGCGGGATTGCTTCCCAGGGCAGCGGGCCGCGATAGTCCAACAGGAACAGGTGGAAATTCCAATCAGGATCGAACACGATCGCGTCGCCGGGCTGCTCGTAGGCCTCCACGAAGCGGGCCAGGCTCTGGTAATCATCGGTGCGGTGGCGGGCGTCGTACAGCCGCGGCAGGCTCCAGGCGGCCGTGCCCACGAACAGCGCCAGCGGCAGCAGCGCGGCCGGCCTTGGCAGGCGGCTCGCGCCCCACGCCAAGAGGATGACCAGGGCAGGTAACGCCGCCAGGTCGTAGCGCGTTTGGTAGGCGGCGCTGAAGAACAGCCCCCGCTGGAGCGTGACGCCATAGGCCGCCAGCGGGAGCCCCGCCGCGACTAGGGCGAGCCAAATGGCCATGCCGCGTGTTCCCTCTCCCTGACCCTCTCCCGCCGCGGCGGGAGAGGGAAATAGCAGCACAATCAGCAGCGCCAGCGCCAGCACGCCGAGAGCCACCAGCAGGCCCGTATACGCCTGCACGCCGGAATCGATTCCGAGCGTCAGCTCTGCCCAGCTTGCCTGAAGGAACTCGAGCCAGCCAATCGGAGGTTCTGCACTATCCGGAAAGCGAATTGCGTGTTGGCGGAAGTAGGCCAGCCACGGCAGTAGGGGAAGTGGCGTAAGCAGCAGACAAGCGGCAATGGCCAGCAGCCGCCGCCGGCGAGTGGCCAGCCAGCACCCGGCGACAAAAAGGCCCTCCAGCAGAAGCAGTACGGCGAAGAAGTACAGCGTGTACAGCCCAGCCAGGTTCACCAACCCAAGCGCCACGAGCAGCCTTACGCCTGACGCCTGACGCCTGACGCCTGACAGCT
>DATGVV010000557.1:0-7187 GCA_035299885.1 Chloroflexota bacterium
CCGCGACCAAGCCGGCGGCCAGCGCGTCCGCCGCGGCAAAGCCCGCTGCTGGCGGCTTGACCAAAGTGAGCATGGGCTACAGCAACATCGCCGGCAGCAACCTGGCCGCCTGGACCGCGCTGGATAGCGGCTACTTTCAGAAGAATGGCCTGGAAGTAGACCTCACGCTGATCGCCGGCGGCTCCAGGACGATGGCAGCCCTGCTGTCCGGGGACGAGCAGCTTATCTTCGCCGGCGGCGCCGAGACGTTGAGCGCGGTGTCCCAGGGCGCCGACCTGATAGTAGTGGGGACGCTCGGCCCGGTGTACCCCTACAAGTTCGAGGTGACCAAAGACATTCAGAAGCCCGCGGATCTCAAGGGCAAGACCGTCGGCGTAGCCAGCTTCGGCGGTTCAGCTGATATCGCCACGCGCGTCGTCCTGCGGCGGTTGGGGCTGGATCCCGACAAGGACGTGAACATCATCTCCTTGAGCGATGCGCAGACCCGTTCGGCGGCGCTGCTGAGCGGCAAGGCCCAGGCTGGCATGGACTCGCCGCCGGGCTCGCTCAAGCTCGAGGCGGCAGGGCTGCACCCGCTGGTAAATCTGGCGGCGGAAAAGATCCCGGCGGACAACAATACGATCGTGGGCCAGCGGAGCTGGGTAAACGCCAACCGGCCGCTGGTCCAGAAAATCGTCGACTCGCTGGTGCAGGGCGCGGCCCGGGCCAAGAACGATAAGGCCTTTGGCCTGGCCACCATGAAGAAGTACTACAAGGACGACAACGATGCTGAGATGGTGCCGTCCTACGAGTTCTACGCCAACGAGACCATGCCGTCGCTACCCTATCCCAAGCCGGAGCAGTTCAAAGATTCCATCGAACAGCTGGCGCCGAAGAACGACAAGCTGAAGGGCTTCGACGTCACCAAGATCCTGGACGAATCGTTCGTGAAGAGCGCGGCCGATCGGGGGTTGGACAAGGGCTAAACCGAGCGCCGTCTACACCATCGGCCACAGCACCCGGCCGGCCTCGGAACTGGGCGAGCTGCTGCGGCGGTACGGAGTGCAAGTGCTGGCGGACACGCGCAGCATCCCGCGCTCGCGGCGCAACCCGCAGTTCAATCCGGAGCAGCTGGAGCCCTTCCTGACACAGCATGGCATCGAGTACCAGCACCATCCGCTACTGGGCGGCCGGCGTTCCGTTCACAAGGACTCGCCCAACACGGCCTGGCAGAACGCGGCCTTCCGGGGCTACGCCGATTACATGCAAACGGAGCCGTTCCGGATCGGCATGGCCGATCTGGAGGAGCTGGCCCAACAGCGAACCGTCGCCGTGATGTGCGCCGAGCTGGTGTGGTGGCGCTGCCATCGCCGCATGATTGCCGACCGGCTGACGGTCGACGGCTTCCAGGTGCTGCACATCATGACGCCCAAGACGGAGGCATACCCGCACAAGCCCTCGCCCAGCCTGACGGTAAAGGACGGCGGGATCAGCTATCCCGAACCCTCTCCCTAGCCCTCTCCCAGGGGAAGAGGGAACGGACGGTAAGCTTGTCGCATGCCCCCTCGGAGCGCGCCGACGCGGCGCTCGTCTGCGCCACGCAAGCGGATCATCTGGAAGCGGGCCGCTCCGGTGTTCGTGGGCATGATGGCAGCGCTGTTCCTGGCGCAGACCTACCTGCTGCCGCGCTACCCCGACACGCCCATTACCGCCAACGGGGGGCTCGGCCTGAGCTTGATAGCCGGCATTCTGGGCGCGTTCCTGATCTCCCGCTTCGCCACGGTGAGCCCGCCACCTCCGCCGAGCAAGACGCAGCAGCGCAAGCTGGCGTCAGCCGCGAGACGGCCCTCCGACGAGTCCGAGGAGGAGGAGGAAGAAGAGGCGACGGTGCCGACGAGAGCTAGCGCCGCGCGGCGCCGGCGCCGGCGACACTAGGCGCGGGCGCCTCCCGGCAGAAGAGCGACCCGAAGCGTCGGGCCAGCTCGACGTCGCCTTCGATCTTCAAGCCGGGCGCTGAGGCCAGCCGCTCCGGCGACCTGTGCCGAGCCATCAGGTCGACCCAGGTGTCGACGCTGCACGAGATCACGGCAGCGGGTGGCTCGACCGGCTCCCGGTGGACAGAGCAGTCGCCATCGGCAACTCGCACCCACCACTTGCCGCCACCCTCGCCGTCCAGCCTGATCTCGACAGTGCCGCGTACGCCGGCGCCTTTCTCTGGGCAGAAGAAACGCGGCAGGTGGAAGAACAGCAGGTCCAGCTCCACACGGTCGCACGGGACCTCGCCATCCATCATGTGCTGCATGCCCCATTCGGCCATGCTTTCCAGGAGCGGTGAGAGGCTCGCACCGCGCTCGGTCAGTTCGTACTCAACCCGAGGCGGCAGCTCGCGAAAGTACTCGCGGGTGACGATGCTCGCCTGCTCCAGCACCTTCAGCCGGTCCGACAGCAAGTTGGGCGGAATACCCGGCAGGCCAGCCTCGATATCCCGAAAACGGCGCTTGCCCCGCAGCAGCTCGCGGACGATCAGCAGCGTCCACTTGTCGCCAAGCAGGTCCAGCGTGCGAGCGATGGGACAGAACTGGCCGTAACCCCTCATCGGAGCCCCCAGCCAGAATTCAGAATAGAGAATTCAGAATGGGTAAGCATTGGCCATTGCTTCAGTTTCTGAAGCATAGCAGCCGGCGGCCGGCATTCTGAATTCTGACTTCTGAAATTCTGTGTTCTAGCCGAGCTAGCCGAGCGCTTCCAGACACTCCGCCAGTGGCATCTGGATGCAGGTGAAGATGGGCGTGTCGCGCAGCGTGAAGAGGCTGCTTTCGGCCTCCCGCAGCTCCATCACCAGGTCCAGGAAGTCCTCCGGTTTGTCGGTCTCGAAGGCGACCACGAACTCCTGATCGTCGAGCCCAAAGGAGTACGTGGTGTTGAGCTTCACGCTCGGGTATTTGTGGCCGACCTTGATGTGGACGTCCATCAGCTCCTGGCGGCGCTCGAAGGACTCGCGGTACCACTGCCGCGTCTTCACGAACGGGTACACAAAGAAATAGCGAGCGTCCGTTGGGCGGACGGTGCGCAGCCGGCCCTCTTGGCCCTCATGGACGTGCTTGTCGATGTAGACCGAGCGCTTGGTCATGGCCAGATACGAATAGGCCAACGACAAGTAGCGGCCCATCCGCGAAGCATTGATGCGGGCGGCCAAGCGGTGGATGTCGTCCATGTCGTAGCTCACTTGCCACAGCAGGAAGTCGCAGTCGCCGCGCGTACCGACGGTGCTGTAGCTGCGCAGGATCATCGCCTCGCCAAACTGCTGCACCACCTGCAGCAAGTCTTCGCGGGCGTCGGCCTTCTCTTTAACCGCCAAAGCGCGCCACCGCGGATCGACCTTGTAGAAGGCGAAACGCACGAACTGCTGCTGAGGCTGGGCTTCCACGGGCACGTGCAATTATGGCGCTGTTCCAGGTTCTCTCCCGCTACCTGCGGGAGAGGGACACTTGGCTGATATGCTTGCCGGCATGACCCTAGCCAAGACCCTCGGGGAGCTCCGCGAGTCCGGCTATCAGCCGCGTCCCGTGAAGCTGGAAATGCGCCATAACCTCGTCGAGAAGATTCGCGTGGGAGAGGACCTCTTCCCGGGCATCATCGGCTACGAGGACACGGTCATCCCGCAGGTCGAGAACGCGATCCTGTCCGGCCAGGACATCATCTTTCTGGGTGAGCGAGGCCAGGCCAAGAGCCGTATCGCCCGGGCGCTGGTGAGCTTGCTGGACGAGTGGCTGCCAATCGTGGCCGGCTCCGAGATCAACGACGATCCGTTCGATCCGGTATCCGCCTACGGCAAGACGACGGTCGCCGAACAGGGCGACCGCACGCCCATCGACTGGGTCCACCGCGACCAGCGCTACGGCGAGAAGCTGGCCACACCGGACATAACCATCGCCGATCTGATTGGCGAGATTGACCCCATCAAAGTGGCCGAGGGTCGCTATCTCTCGGACGAGCTGACCATTCACTACGGCCTGGTGCCACGCACCAACCGCGGCGTCTTCTGTATCAATGAGCTGCCGGACCTGGCGGAGCGTATCCAGGTAGGCCTGCTGAACATCCTCGAGGAGCGCGACGTCCAGATCCGTGGCTACCGCGTGCGGCTGCCGCTGGACATCTTCATGGTGGCCAGCGCCAACCCCGAGGACTACACCAACCGCGGCCGCATCATCACCCCGCTGAAGGACCGCTGCGGATCAGAGATCCGGACGCACTACCCCAGCACCCACGAGCACGAGATCACCATCATGGAGCAGGAATCCACCGCTTTCGAGGATGGCGAGCTGGAAATCAGCGTGCCCACCTATGTGAAAGAGATCCTGGCCGACATCACGCAGCTGGCCCGCAAGAACCCCGACGTCAGCCAGCGCTCCGGCGTCTCAGTGCGCGTCTCCATCTGCAACTACGAGAACGTCATCAGCAACGCCGTGCGGCGCTCCATCCGTCTGCGCGAGAAGCAGGTGGTGCCACGCGTGAGTGACCTGCCGGCGGTGATCGCCTCAACGGCCGGCAAGATCGAGCTCGAAACGGTGGGCGACACCAAAGAAGAGCGCGTCATCGACAAGATGATCCAAGGCGCCGTGCTGAACACCTTCAACCGCTATTTCGACGTGACCGACTTCGAGGACCTGTTCGAGGGCTTCGAGTCCGGGCTGCACGTCGACGCCGGTGACGCCGTGCCCAGCATGAAGTATGTGGAGCAAGTCTCCAGCTTCGACGGCATCAAGGCCGCGGTGGCCAAGCTCCAGGCCCACGGTTCGCCCGCCTCGGTGGCCTCAGCTGTGGAATTCATCCTCGAGGGGCTGCACCTCAACCGCAAGCTCAACAAGGACCGCACCCACGGCGTCACGCGTTACGCGCGATAGGGGATAGGCAATTGGCACTAGGCAATAGTCCCCTGGCTAAGCACGCCAGCGCCGCACAGGGGCCACTCTGCGTCTATCGCCTTTTGCCTATTGCCTATTGCCTGGGTGGAGAGGTGTAGGGCTGTGTCCATCTTTCGCTACAGCCGCTGGGACGGAACCCAGCAGGTGTTCCCCTTCACGGCGGACGACATCATGGAGGCGCTTTCGGACGACCTGCTGGCCGACGGCGATCTGTGGAACGCGCTCGAGCGGATCATGCAATGGGGCCTGGACGGCCAGGACGGCGAGCGCATGGAAGGCCTCCAGCAGCTGCTGGAGCAGCTGCGCGAGCGGCGCCAGCAGGAGCTCAACCGCTATGACATGGGCTCCGTGTTCGACGAAGTCCAGCAAAAACTGAAAGAGGTCAAGCAGCTCGAGCGCGAAGGCATCCAAAGGCGGCTGGAAGAGGCTCGAGGGCAGCGGGAACCGGGAGCCGAGCCGCCGGAGTCAGGAGTCGGGAGTCGGGAGTTAGAGGCGCAGGCCGACACTTCCGACTCAGCCAGCCGAAACCCGGACGGTAAGTCAGGCGAAGGAGCCGGTGAAAATCCGACTCCCGACTCCCGACTCCCGACTCCCTCAACATCTCCGCCAGATCTGCTGGAGATGTTGGAGAAAATGGCTGCGCGCAAGCAGCATCAGCTCGACATGCTGCCGGAGGACCCGGCCGGGCAAATCAAGGAGCTGTCCGAGAACTACGAGTTCATGGACCAGCAAGCGCGCGAGAAGTTCCAGGAGCTGCTGGACATGCTCAAGCGCCAGGTCATGCAGCAGTACTTCCAGGGCATGAAGGACATGCTCGAGAACGTGGATCCCGAGCAGATGCAGCACATGAAGGACATGCTGCGCGACCTCAATGAGATGCTCCGGGACCGCATGCAGGGCAAAGAGCCGAAGTTCCAGGAGTTCATGGACAAGTACTCCGACTTCTTCGAGCCCGGCATTGAGAACCTGGATCAGCTGCTCGAGAGCCTGCAGCGCCGGATGGCGCAGATGCAGTCACTCATGGACAGCATGCCGAGCGATATGCGCCAGAGCCTGGAGAGCATGATCCAGCAGATGCTCGGCGACCCCGAGATGCAGGGTGAGATGGCCGAGCTGATGGCCAACCTCGAAGCGCTGCTGCCGATGCGCCAGTTCCGCAACCGTTATCCGTTCCGCGGCGACGACCCGATGAGCCTCGAGCAGGCCATGGAGATGATGGAGCGGCTGCAGCAGATGGATCAGCTGGAGCGTCAGCTCAAGCGGGCCCATGACGGCGAGTCCATGGACGAAATCGATCCCCAGCAGCTGGGCGAGCTGCTAGGGCCCGAGGCGCAGGCGCAGTTCGAGCAACTGCAGCAGATCACCCGCATCCTGGAAGAGGCCGGCTATGTCCAGAAGGTCGGCAACAACTACGAGCTGACGCCAGCCGGCACGCGCAAGATCGGCCAGAAGGCGCTGCAGGACATCTTCGCCCATTTGAAGCGGGACAGCTTCGGCAAGCACGCCGTCAGCGCCCACGGCCAGGGCGGCGACCGGACTGACGACAGCAAGGTCTACGAATTTGGCGACCCATTCCTGCTCGATATCAAGACCAGCCTCATGAACTCGGTCCAGCGCGAGGGCGCCGGCACGCCTATCCACGTCGACGCAAGCGATTTCGAGGTCTTCCGATCAGAGCTGATCACGTCGTCCTCGACCGTGCTGATGCTGGACATGAGCCGATCGATGCTGCTGCGCGGCTGCTTCCTGGCAGCCAAAAAGGTGGCGGTGGCCCTGAACAGCCTGATCCGCGCGCAATACCCGCGCGACAACCTGTACATCATCGGCTTCTCCGACTCGGCTCGCGAGCTCAAGCCGGAGCGGCTGCCGCAGATCAACTGGAACGAGTACGTCTACGGCACCAACATGCAGCACGGCTTCATGATGGCCAGGCAGATGCTGGCTCGGCATAAGAGCACCAACAAGCAGATCATCATGATCACGGACGGCGAGCCGACGGCTTATTTCGACCATGGCCGGGTGCAGTTCTCGTACCCGCCGACGTACCGGACGTTTCAGGAAACCCTGCGCGAGGTGCATCGCTGCACCCGCGAGCGGATCGTCATCAACACCTTCATGCTGGAGCGAAGCCACTACCTGGCGGCGTTCGTCAACCAGATGACGAAGATCAACAAGGGCCGCGCCTTCTTCGCCACGCCGGACCGCCTGGGCGAGTACATCCTGGTGGACTACGTGGCCAGCAAACGCAAGAAGATGGCGAGCTGAGAGAGGCCTGATCGGATA
>DATGVV010000558.1:0-1898 GCA_035299885.1 Chloroflexota bacterium
GGAGTCATGTTTCCGACGCCGCAGCCTACTTCCAGAATGCGGTTTCCAACGTATGACATGAGACGCTGGAAGATCCATTCGTTGTACCTGTCGACGCTCATCATTCGCCGGAGTGTTTCCACTCCGGCAGTCTCGGACCAAGTTGTTGGGGCGAAAGCAGTGGGGGCGGCAGAAGCCATAGTGCACGTCCGAACGCGCTGACCCGAGCAAAGGTGGAAGCCGCTGGGACTTTTAGGGGAGTTTGAAGGCTCCTTGGCGGAGCTGCATCAATTGCCCGACCGCGTGAAAACGACCGCCAGCTCGTCCTGGTAAACCTGCTGCCAGACTGGACTCCCGCGAAGCTCCGTGGCCAGTGTGGAGCGCGGCTCGAGCAAGACCAGCTTCACTGCGTAGCGGTCCAGCGCCTGTTGCGCGGGCAAGCGGCCGGTGGCGGCGTCCATGTACTCGTGGAGAAATTCGTCCCCGTACATCTCGGTGCGCGAGTCCACTAAGACGGGCAATCGGGGCAGTGCCGTCAGCAAATAGCCGCCCCAGTTGAAGTCGTTCCACATGGGCCCCGGCAGCTGGTGCTGCTCGATGTAATCAACGGCGCGGGCGGGGAATGTTTTCTCGATTGTTTGTTGGTAGCGATCCGGAGCAAGGGTATTGAGAGGGACGAGCATCAGGACCGCGCCGGACAGGAGCAATGCCGCCGTCTGCAGTGGCGAGGGCTGCCAGCTCGCAGGCATCCAGGAGTCCGACTGGAGCATTTGAGCCACCAGTGGTGCGGCGACGACGGCGTACAGTGGCAGGAACTCCTGGCTTTGGAGGGTGGCCAGGGTGCACACCACCAGCAGCAGACCTTCGGTTTTGGGCAGCCGCGATGCGGGTCGGAACAGCGGCAGCGCCAGCGATAGCAGCAGCGTGATCAGCAGCGGCAGGCTGCCAGGCTGATGGAAGTTCGGTGCCATCCATGCTTGCACGAATTCGCGATTGAAGGTGAGGCGCGAAGCGCCAACGGTGAACTTCAGCAAATCAAAGCCGATTGGGTTCAGCAATGTGACCGTAAGCAAACCCGCGCACAGCGCGGCCCAAGTCTGAAGGCGTCGCCACTCGCGCCTTTCCCAGAGGCTGGCCACAGCGTATATCCCGCACAGCACCAGCCCCAGCACGTAAGAGCCATGGCTGTTGGCCCACAGCACCTCAATCGGTGCCAGCGCCAAAAGCCAGCGCCACTGGCCACTGCGCCGATGCTGATCGAGGATCAGGACAAAGGCGGCGCTGCACAGCACGCCGACCATCCCGGGCCGAACGTCGGCATAGGGGACGAGATTGATGAGAGCCAGGCAGGAGCCCGCGGCCGACAACAGCACCGGCACGGCGCGCCGCCGCAGGGTCAGGTAGATCAGCCCGATGGCCAGGCTGCCTAGCAGCGCATTGGCAGCGATGAGAGCCAGCGGTCCGGCGAGTGCATGGAGCGCAGCCACTCCCGACTCCCAGAGCCACTCATTGTCGACCCATGGCGCTCCCAAGCGCGTGTGGGAGAACGGGTCCGTTCGCGGCACCTGATGTGTCGCCAGGATCAGCTGACCTGTCCGCAGGTGCCAGCCGAGGTCTGAGTCGAGGCTGGGATGCAGGCAGGCCGCAGCCGCGGCGATCGCCGCGAGGAGGCCGGGCAGCACCGCAGCGGCTCGGGGCCACCGGAGGGTCAACGGCCGGGCCGCCGGCAGCGCCAGGGAGCTCATGCGAATCCGGCAACGCCGGCCTGCCGGCAAAGGTGATGGCTGTGTGCCTAACGGGCCATGTATGTGCCCCACGGGCGGCCACGGAGTGCGCGCGATAACGGCAACTTCTGGGCGAAAGTGACGGCTTCGTCAGCGTATCACACCTTCTTCTCATTCGCAGCCGCCAGGCGCTGA
>DATGVV010000559.1:0-3136 GCA_035299885.1 Chloroflexota bacterium
TTTCCCCTCCCCCGTACGCTTTCGGGCGTGCACGGGGCGCTCGTTGAGCCCACTGCTGTGGCCTATCACGCCGTCAAGCGAAGCGGGCTCACACCCGGTCAGAGCGTGCTGCTCGTGGGGGCCGGCCCAATTGGCCTGGCAATCATCCAGGCCGCTCGCGCCGCGGGAGCGGGCGAGATCGTGGTCAGAGAGCCCTCGTCCGCACGGCGCCAGGCAGCCCTGAGCCTGGGGGCGATATGCGCCGTCGACCCTCGTGAGGACGAGTCGGGCGAGGCAGTTCGCGAGCACTTTGGCAGCGCCGGCGTGGAGGTGACGTTCGAAGCTGCCGGCACTCAGCCAGCGCTCGCCGCGGCCCTAGCTGCCCTCGCCAAGCGAGGCGTGTGCGTCGTCGTGTCGGCTTGGGCCGGCGAGGCTCGTCTGGACGCGCTGTCATTGCTGCGGCGCGAGATTGACATTCGCTTTGCTTTTGGCTGCGAGGCGCTGCAGGATTTCCCCGCGGTGCTGCGGCTCATGAGCGCTGGGACCATTGACGCCGGCGCCATCGTTAGCGACCAGATAGCCCTGGAAGACATAGTCGCCCAAGGCTACGAGGAGCTGCTCGCCAACCGCGAAAAGCATGTGAAGATCCTGGTAAACCCGCACCGCTAACCTACTGACCGACAGCAACGTTGATTTCTTTTTGACATCGAGCGATGTTCGATACGATGATTGGTCCCGTGCCGGCAACCCCTCATTCTGTGCATTCCGGCTATGCCGGCCTGGTGGCGGAGAGCGCCGTGGATTTTCGGGTGCACACCAGCATCTACACCGATGCGACGATTTTCGAGGACGAGCTGGAGCGCATCTTCGAGACCAGCTGGGTGTATGTGGCGCATGACAGCGAGGTGCCGGCCCCCGGGGACTACCGCACGGCCGTCATCGGCCGCCAGCCGGTGATCGTCAGTCGCGACCAGCAGGGCGCCATCCATCTGCTGCTGAATACCTGCCGCCATCGCGGCAACGTGGTGTGCCGCGAGGAGCGCGGCAACGCCAGCGTGTTCCGCTGCCCCTATCACGGCTGGCTGTACGGCAGCAGCGGCGAGCTGCTGGGCGTCAGCGAGCGGGGCGGCTACAGCGAGGGCTTCGAGCAGCGCCTGGGCGGGCTGGTGCCGGTGCCACGCATGGCGGTCTATCGCGGGCTGATCTTCGGCAGCCTCAGCCCCACCGGCGAGAGTTTGGAGGACTACCTGGGCGAGGCGCGAGAGTACGTGGACCTGTGGGTCGAGCGCTCACCCAACGGCGTGGTTCGCGTCCGCCGGCCCCATCGTTTCAGCTACCACGCCAATTGGAAGTTCCAGGCCGAGAACGGCGCCGATGGCTACCACGGGCGCTACGTGCACGAGTCGGCGTTCAAGACGACGAGCCAGTTTCAGGGCCAGGCGCGCGAGGAGCGGAGAACGTCGGTGCACGGCATCGGTGCGACGCGAGGCTTTCGCAACGGCCATTGCCTGCTGGAGCGGCCAGGCACGCGGGGCGAGCTGCCGGCCGAGCTGCTGGAGGAATACCTGGAGGCGCTGGCCGGCCGCTACGGGCCGCAGCGGGCGGAGCGCATCGCCATGGTGCGGCACGTGTTCCTATTTCCCAATGTCTATCTCATGGACGACCATCTGCGCGTCCACTACCCCATCCAGGTTGACCGCACCGAGGTGCATTCATTCTTTACCTTCCTGGAAGGTGCGCCGGCGGAGGTGAACCGGCTGCGGCTGAAGAACCTGCAGTGGCGCCACAGCCAAGCCGGATTGATCGGGACCGACGACGTCGAAATGTTTATCGGCTGCCAGAGTGGCATGCAAGCGCGGGCGGCGGGCTGGATCACACTGGCGCGGGGGCTCGAGAGCGAAACGCAGACGGACAGCGGCGAACGGCTTGGCGGGTCTTCGGACGAGACGCCGCAGCGCGCCATCTACCGCCACTGGGTGCACCTGATGACCCAGGGCCCGGTGATGGGGCAGCGCGGTTGAAGGTGGCAAGATGGCGTTCGAGTATTGCCTGGGGCGTGGCCGGTTTGTGGCTGACCCTCACGACCAACGGCTGCGCCTCGGCCGGCGGCCAAGCCGCTGCGGTCGTAAGCAGCGTAGCCAACGCTTCACCTGGAGCCACGGCGTCAAAGCCGTCTTCAAGTGCGGTTCTGACCTCGGCTGCTGCCACGGCTCAGTGGGATCAGGTCGTCACTGCAGGGAAGCGGGAGGGAAGGCTATCCCTGATGTCACAAGGCGGTACGGGCATCGTCGAAGGTCTGACCGCGGGTTTTAAGAGTAAGTATCCTGAAGTTCAGGTCGAGTCCACGGTTGGCAATGGTGGTGAGATAGCCACCAAGCTGCTAACGCAGCGCCAGGCCGGCCGGTTCGAGGTCGATGTCGTCGTTCACGGCACAACCACGATGATTGCCGACCTCATGCCCGCGGGCGCCATTGAGCCAATTGGCCCCTTCCTGGTGGGCCCCAACGACTCTGACCCGGCGAAATGGACGGGCGGGCGGTTCGAGTTCGCCGACGAGGCGGGCAAGTACGACTTGATCTTCACGGGCGCCGTGAAGGTGCCTTTCATGTACAACCCCAACGCGGTCTCTCCAGGCGAGTTCAAGACCTACAAGGATTTGCTCCAACCCAAATGGCGAGGCAAGCTAGCCATGATCGATCCGCGAGACGCGGGTCCGGGCCTGGCGACGGCGACGTTCTTCTATACCATTCCGAGCCTTGGCAAGGACTATCTCAAGCAGCTGTTCGGGCAGGGCGTGGTGCTTACCCGGGATTTCCGCCAGCTGGCCGATTGGGTGGCGCGTGCCCAGTATCCCATCGGCCTGGGGGCGAGTGATACAGCCGCGTTCGAGCTGAAGCAGAAGGGTGTGCCAATCGAGTTCCTGTCGCCAGAAGCGTTGCAGGAGGGTTCATATCTGACCTCGGGCTGGGGCAGCGTCGCCGTGGTGAACCGGGCGCCGCATCCGAACGCAGCCAGGCTGTACCTCGATTGGCTGCTGTCTAAAGAGGGCCAGCAGTCCGTAGCCAGGGCTGCGGGCTACCCGAGCCGGCGGCTGGACGCCTCGATCGACGGGCTGCCACCGGCCATGGTCCCCAAGCCGGGCGTCGAGTACCAGGAG
>DATGVV010000560.1:0-8741 GCA_035299885.1 Chloroflexota bacterium
CGTCACCGTCTGGTTCACCGGCATATGGACCTCGTTGGCCGTGGTCACGCCCAGGGTCGGGTACTGGAACTCCCACCACCACTGGTGGCCGATGACCTTGACGGGCAGCGCGTCCTTGGGCGGCGCCGCTTGCGTGCTGAAGATGATCGGCGTGGTGTAGGCCGCCACGATGGCCAGCAGCACGGCCGGAATGATGGTCCAGATGATTTCGACCGGCGTGTTGCCGTGGATCTGCGGCGGCAAGCCCGTGTCGCTGCGCCGCGCACGGTAGCGGAAGACGATCCACACAAGGATCGCTTCGACGATCACGAACACGCCCACGCCCGCCCAGAAGGTGAGCTTCAGCAGGAACTGGATCTCGTCAGCGAACTGCGTGGTTGGGGAGAGGGTCGTCTGAGGGCTTTCGCAGCCGGCCAGCAGAATGCCGCCGAGGAGCAAGCCTAATGGCCAGAGCGCGCGTCGAGTCAGCGCAGCACGTCCCGAGACCTCGATCATCAACGTCCCATGATCAGATTACGGCCGCGCGATCGCACAGCCTCCAACGGGCCAATTCTATCGGACAGGCGCGCTCGGTCGCATAGGGCCGCCGCCCTAATTTACTTCGTAGATGGCGACGCCGTCGCTCTGGTACACCGCCGGCAGATCGCTGAACTTGGCCAGCCCGTTCTCGGGGTAAGTCTCTCGCTCGAACTGCCCAACGTACACGTAGCGCACGCCGTACTGGCGCAGCAGCGGCCGGATAGCCTCCAGCGAGGGGTTGGTGTACATGTTCGTGACGTCGCCCGCCCGGCGCTGGATCTCTTGATCGCCGAACAGGCCGCGCTGTTGGATCTCGTGCCAGTCCCAGCCAAGGACGGTCGGCAGGCCGGTGTAGATGGATACGCGGTTGGCCCAGGAATACAGCCGGCCGCGGCCCTCCAGGATCACCGGTGAGCCCTGGACGTTGTCCTGCAGCCAGGTGATCCCGTCCAGGTCGGGCTTCAGCGGAATAGGCTGCTTGTCCTGCCAGGTGGACACCGCCATGAATGCCTCGCCATCCACCGTCAGCGGCAGCTGGCTAAACCGATCGTGCGCCCGTGCCAGCCCGGCCGCCACTGGGTAGGTCATCCCGGCGGCGATAAGCAGGGTCGCGGTTGCAAAGACCCAGTTCCCTCTCCCGCCGCCGCGGGAGAGGCCTAGGGTGAGGGAACCTGGAGCCCTTTCGGTCCACATGTCGTACAGCGCCAGGGCGGCGGCTAGCGCCCACAGGACCCACACCTGAAGGTCCAACTTGAACACGGTGTTCATGCGCCCGACGTCGCCCTGCAGTACCACGAACTCGGTGGCCAGGTTCAGTCCCAGCCCCAGGCCGATCAGCACGTACGTCAGCCGCTTGTGCGCCGGCGCGCTGGGGCTGAACAGCGCCAGGGCGGCCAGCCCCAGCATGACCACCAGCAGCAATGGCAGCCACATCCGCAGCACCGTCAGCACCGCCAGCTGGAACCCGAACACCAGCAGCCCGTCCGTTAGGTAGGTCAGCCCCAGCCGGCGGCCGGGCGTAGCCGGCGCGAGTGCCGCGCGTCTGACGGCCGTGAACAGCCGGCTCCGATGGCGCACCAGCAGGCGGCCCAGCCGGCCGGCCGGCGAGAAGCGAAGCTCGCGCACGAGGTAGCAGGCGATGATGAATAGGAAGATGCCGTGCACCACCAGGTATGGTCCAAGCTCCGTCCGCTTGCCAGTCCAGGGCTCGACAGATGAGTAGAGTGTGGCGAAATGCTGCGAGTAGGGCAGGAACAGCACCGTAGCAAAGGCCAACACGCCGGCGGCCTTCACCAGAGCCCACTGCCACCTCGGCCAGTCCGCAATCACCAGGAAGGCCGCCGTCAGCACCAGGTAGGTCGGGAAGTCCCAGGTGTTGGTCGGCTTGAGCGCCCCCAGCGTCAGCGCCAGTAGCGCCAGCGACCATCTGCTGCGCGACAGCACGTACGCCGTTGCGCCGGCAATGGCCAGCAGCGTGTACGGCAGCGCGATGGCGTGGGCGTGCAAGTCGCCGTACAAAAACGTGAAGAACGGCAGCTCGTTGATGACTTCCGGAATCTCACGCGTGGCGTTCCAGTACCACCACTCGATCCGGATTGGCGCGTGCTGCAGCCAGTGCACCAGCAGCGGCACATCCCCCAGGTTGCCGATGATCGTGACCAGGACCACGGCCACCAGGCCGAACCCAAGAGCGTCCCGTGGGCGGCCTCGCTTCCAGCCGACCAGGCTGGCAACAACCACGAAAGCCCCGAGTCCTGAAAAGGCGGGCAGCAGCGCCACCGCCAGGTTGTAGCCAACAGCCGGCAGGATGCCGAGCGCCTTCAGAAGTGTCCCGACGATCACAAACCCGAAGTAGTAGTAATTGATGTAGCCGCCGGCGAACCATGGGTCATAGGGTGGGAAGTAGGTGGTTTTCAACGTCGCGTTCAGGTAGGCGAAGTCCATCGGCTTCTCGCCTCCGAGCGCCGGATGCCACAAGTCTGGGTTGGCCATGCGGACCACCATGAAAAACCCGAACAGCAGTGCGAACAACGCCTCGCCGAAAAGCACGCGGCGCCAGTGCAAGCGAAGCCAGCCGCGCAGCGCCGGCCACTGCCACACCAGGCTGATCGCCGCCAGCAGCACGATCAATAGCCCGCTGAAGGCGATGCTGCGCCGGCTGAACGTCGACAGGTGCAAGCTGGCCGGCAGCCAGGCCATGTAGGCCAGCAGCAGCAGCCCGGCCGGTTTGGCCAGCAGCCAGCCGCCATCCCACAGCCGCCGAAGTCCCAGAAACATCAGCGGAAAGGCCGCCAGCCCAAGCGCTTCCACTGCCAGCCACCACGCCAGGATCGGCACGCGGTTGACCAGGCTGTTCCGCTTGAACAGCGCCGACCAGGTGCCGCCGCCCTCGTCCGCCGCGCGGTCTTGCGGCGACAGCGTCAGCCGCGTGGTCGGCAAGCTGGCCTGCTTGGGATTGAGCCGCTGCGCGTCCTGCCAGGGGATTGCCGACAGCTGCGCCCGCACCTTCTCGGGCGAGAAGCTGGGGGTCTTCTGGAACATCAGCACCTTGGGATGGTCGTACACCGTGAAGGCTTCGTCCGGCTGGAGCTGCGCCGCCAGTCCCTGATAACCCATCACCCGGTCGTCCTTCAACGGGATGCCGAACAGCGTGGGATACGAGCTCTGCTCGTGCACCAGCTCGAACCCCAGCTGCCCCTGGAACAGCAGCCGGTAGTACGCGGTCGTGATCGGGTAGCGCTGCGGGATGCGGGTGATTGAGCCGTACAGCCGGTCGCTGCTGAGAATCACGTAATCGGAGCTGCTCAGGCCCCGGACGATCATGTCGATCTTGGCCGGGTTGTCGTCGTCATAGAGGTTCAGCGTCTCGTGCCTGTAGCGATCCGGCGTCAGTCCCGGCAAAGCCAGCGGCAGGGCATCGTCCCAATGCTCGCCGGCAATGGTCTGGCCGGCCGGGATGTTGTGGTATATCCATTGGCTGGCCGCGACCCGGCTGTTCGGCCGGCTGTAGATACGTGTGAAGGCATAGGCGTTGAACGCCGTCGCCACCAGCACAAACGCTCCGAGGGCCAGCCCCCAATCCACCCGAAGCTTCTGAATTCTGAATTCTGAATTCTGAATTGCGGTGCATACCAGCCATGCGGCGAACAGCGCCCAAAACGGATAGAGCTGGTAGAAGTACCGCATCGTCTTCGACTGCTGCAGCCCCAGATACAGCACGTTGGCGACGATCCAGACCACCGGCAGCAGATGGATCAGCTGGCGGCGCCACAGCAGCTGATAGGCGCCTATGAGTAGCCCGCCGAGGCCCAGCAGCCCAAGTGGCCAGCCCATGCCGTACAGCACCAGATCCTTGACTGGGAACACGACGGGTGTCGCGTGCGCCCATTGCAACAGGAATGGGATATCCACGGTGCCGGCGATGAACGCCTTCTGCGAACCTTCGTCCGCCAGCCATTTGGGCGAGAGGCTTATCAGCCCCTGGAAGGCATATGGCTGGAACACGCGAAAAGCAATGGCCGCGCAGCCCAGCCCCAAGAACAGCAGCCCGGCCGCCCGCCATAGGCTGTTTTCGGCGCTCGTCACCGGCCATGCGGCGCTCGCCGGGCGGGTCCGCGCGGCGGTAGGCCTGAACGTCACTGCCGGTACGAACACCGCCTCCGCCCCGCCAGCGATGGCCGGCAGGGCCTTCCCGCGAGGCCAAGCTTCCACCAGCCGGACGATCAGCGCCCCAGCGAACAGCAGCGGTACCAGCGCGATCGACAGCTTGCAGGCCATGGCCAGTCCGAACGCCACGCCCATGGCCGCCGCGCAGCGCCAGCTGCCGCCCTGCCGCAGCCGCACCGCGTAGTAGAAGCTGGCCATCAGGAACAACACCGTAAAGGTGTCGACCGCCATGAAGTGGGACAGCTGGATGCCGAGCACGCTCGAGGCGAGAAATGCCGCTGCCAGTAGGCCGACCCGCTGCCCATACAGCCGCCGGCCGGCCAGAAACAGCAGCCACACGCTGCCTACGTCCGCCAGCGCCGACAGCACCCGCCCTACCTGCAGCGCGCCGTCATACGTGTCGCGGCCCAACAGCATGGCCACGAACTTGAGCAGGAAAATCGGCAGCGTGCCGTACACGAAGTTGCCGAAGCCGCGGTTATAGGGGTTCAGGGGCGAACGGGCGCTGTCGAAATACTCGCCCAAGCTATGCGGCCATTGGATGCCGGTGTCCACCATCACGATGAACCGCTCATCGGGGTGGAGGTGCTGGCCGGCGTCCCAGTCGACGCCATACAACCGCAGCCCCGCCGCGATCAGCAGGATGCCGGCAAGAATCAGCGCAGCATACTGGGGACGGAAGCGCAGAGGGTCCTTTGTCATGCCGAACGCCGTGAGGCATCCGTGGTAGGGGCCCGGATTCCTCGCTTAGCTCGGAATGACAAAGTCCTCGTCTAAGCCGTTGGAGCCGGCTTGGCTCGAGTCCGCCGGCGAGCCGGCTTCGGCTTCTCGGCAGGCGCCTCCTCGACCGCGGGCTCCGCTTCCACTGCGCCGCCGTCCTCGGGTGGCTCTCCCGAGCCGGCTGCTCGCGAGAGCTCATACCGCCGCAGCAGGTAAGCCATCAGCGGCAGCGTCGCCAGCATTACCGCCAGCGAGGTCACCTGCGCCTGCTTCAGGTCCAGGATCGTGATTGGGTTGTCCCGCAGGTAGAAGATGCCGAACTGCCCGGCGCTGTACAGGAAGGCGTAGAACGCGAACAACAGGCCCGGCACCTTGACGCGCGTGCGCAGCCACCATAAGGAGCCGAAAAGCGCCAGCGAGAACAGCAGCTCGTAAATTGAGGCCGGCTGAAAGGCTGTGACGTGGTCCGGGGCCAGCGCATTGGGATTGGGGTACACGATCGCCCACGGCAGGTTCGACGGGTAGCCCACGATATCGCCGTTGACCACATTACCGAGCCGGCCCAAGGCCTGGCCCAATGGCAGGAAGATCGCCACCATATCGAGCAGCGACCAGAGCAGCTTCTGGCCCTGTTTGGACCAATAGCAGTAGCCGACCACCGTCAGGAACACGGCGAACACCATGCCGTAGAAGGCCATGCCGCCTTCCCAGGTAGCCAAAATCTCGCCCGGATGATCGAGGTAGTAGCCGAAGCCGCCCGGCTGGTCGGCCTGCACCACGTAGTACAGCCGTCCGCCGATCACGCCGAAGATGACGCACCACACCGCCAGGTTGAACACCAGGTCCTCGGAGATGCCCTTTCGCTTGCACTCGCGCCGCGCGATGGGCACGTTCACCAGGATGCCCAGCGCGATGAATAGGCCGTACCAGTGGATGGCCAGCCCCCCGATCCGAAGGATGATCGGGTCCAGCGGCATGCTGAATACGGCGAACAGAGGATGCACGGCCAAAACTATAGCGGCGCTGCTACGTTGGCAGTGTCAACAGAGCCGTTTGGGAGAGGCAACGGTACGAGAGACTGCTAGCGTAGCGCTATGCCACTACCGGCTTTCGCGACGTCGAAATGGACTAAGCGAGAAAGCAAGTCGGCGAAGATATCGCGACGAGTCTGGTACAACCCCGAGACTGACCGGGAGTACGAAAAATGTTCACACCCGCGGGCCGGCCGGTCTACATGGCATGAAATTGATTGGCGGGCAGGCCTCTATCGACACGTCGATCCCAGTTCCGGAGCAGTCCTGGGCGCGGGTGAGTGGAGCCAGCTGGATTAGCTTTCGAGGAGCTCCAAATTGTCATCCAGCCAGACGATTTCTCCTAGCTCAACTGTGCCGTCCGGCTGTTTATCCAGTTCTCGCCATTCGCCGCTCAGCTGGGCCTCTGCCAAAGCCGGAACATCCAGTTTGACCACGTAGTAGCCAAGGTCAACATCCTCGTCAGGGCGAATAACGGTTCCCCTGCTATCACGAAGCATTAGGCCACCGCGCCATTCTCCGATTTGTTGCCCTTTGACGCGAACGCGTGAACCAACGCGGATGCGGGCCTTTACCGACTTGGCCATTACCTCTCAATAATGCATTGCATGTCAACCACCCGACCACCTATTCGACGGTGACCGACTTGGCCAGGTTGCGCGGCTGGTCCACGTCGCAGCCGCGGCGCAGGGCGATGTAGTAGGCCAGCAGCTGCAGCGGGATCACGTTCAGCACCGGCTGCAGCAGCGGCGTCGTCTTGGGCACGTACAGCACGTGGTCGGCGCGGCCCGCCAGCGACTCGTCGCCATCATTGCCCACCGCGATAACGATGCCCTCGCGAGCCTTGACCTGCTCGATCTGGCTCACCATCTTGTCGTACACGTGGTCCTGAGTGGCGATCGTGACCACGGGCATGTTCTCGTCGATCAGTGCGATGGGCCCGTGCTTCATCTCCCCAGCCGGATAGCCCTCGGCGTGGATGTACGAGATCTCCTTGAGCTTGAGCGCGCCTTCCAGCGCGATGGGGTAGTTGATGCCGCGGCCGAGATACAGGAAATCGCGCCGCTTGAAGTACGTCGCCGCCAGCCGCTCATAGTCGCCGGCGCGGGCCAGCAGCTCGGCCAGCAGCTCCGGCAGCCGCGCCAGCTCGTCCACTTGGGCGCGAGCCTCGTCCGCGGGAAGGACACCTCGGCGTGAGCCCAGGAACAGCCCCAGGATGTGCAGGCAAGCCAGCTGGCCGGTGAAGCACTTGGTCGAAGCCACCCCAATCTCGGGCCCGCACTGGCTGAACAGCACGCCATCGGCGATCTGCGCCGCCCGGCTGCCGGGCGTGTTGCACAGCACCAGCGTCCGCAACCCGCGCTCCAGCGTCTGCTCCATCGGCGCCAGCACGTCGGCCGTTTCTCCGGACTGCGTGATGGCCAGCACCACCGTGTCCGGTTCCAGCAGTGGCTCGCGATAGCGGAACTCGGAGCCGTATTCGACGTCTACCGGCATCTTGGCCAGCGTCTCGATCAGGAACTTGCCGACCAGCGCGGCGTGCCAGGACGTGCCCGTGGCGACGATCTGGATGCGCTTGATGGCAGCCACATCTGAGTCGGCCAGGTTCAGCTCGTCGAGGTATACCTTGGCGCTCTCGAAGTCCACCCGGCCGCGGATCGTGTCCGTCAGCGCCTGCGGCTGCTCGTGGATCTCCTTGAGCATGTAGTGCTTGTAGCCGCCCTTGGCCGCCGCTACCGGATCCCACATCACCGTTTCGGGATCGCGAGTCACGGTTGAGCCGTCGAGCCGGTAGACCTGCGCGCCGTTGCGGTCGACCATGGCCAGCTCACGATTGCCCAAGAACGCCAGCCGGCGGGTGTACTCCATGATCGGCAGCCGGTCCGAGGCCACGAACATCTCACCCTCGCCGTAGCCCAGCACGATGCCTCCGGCGTTACCCAGCCGCGCGGCGATGAGCTGATCGGGGTAGCGGCGGCTGATCACCAGGATGGCGTTGTGGCCCTGCAGCCGCTCGAAGGCCAGCCGGCAAGCTTCGACCAGATTGGTGGTCTTGAGGTTCTCCTCCACCAGGTGCGCGATGACCTCGGTGTCGGTCTGTGATACGAAGATGTGGCCCTGTCCGCCAAGCTCCTCCTTCAGCGCCAGGAAGTTCTCGATGATGCCGTTGTGGATGACGACCAGCTCGCGGTTGCAGTCCGACTGCGGGTGAGCGTTGATGTTGGTGACGCGGCCGTGCGTCGCCCAGCGCGTATGACCCACCCCGATGTTGCCCTCGATCGGATCGCGCTCGATAACCTCGACCAGCCGATCCAGCTTGCCGACCGAGCGGCGGATGGGGATCTCAACCTGGCCATCGATGACGGCCACGCCGGCCGAGTCGTAGCCCCGATATTCCAGCCCGCGCAGCCCCTGCAGGATGACCGGGACGGCCTGCCGCGCGCCAACGTAGCCGATGATGCCGCACACGTTACTGTTTCCTGGCTCTCTTACGGATCAACCGCAGAATTGGCTTGTACAGATAGGAAAGCCCAGCTAGCGCGCCCAGCCCCATGAACACGATGAACGCTGTTTCGAGACATCGCCACAGGCCAGCGCCGAAGATTATGCGGCGTCCCTCCCAAGCACTGGCGAAGTATAGGAGGGGCCTAGCGAGCGTCATCTTGGGCGCCTTCCTGGCCGCCTGCTCAGCACCCCCCGCGCCATCCGCACCGAGCTCCACCGCCCCGAGCGTGGCGCCGAGCTCCGGTCTGGCGCTCAAGGAGTACATCACCGAGCCCATTGGCAAGGACAACGTCGAAGCCA